>NZ_CBAYMC010000039.1:0-23023 GCF_964826245.1 Armatimonas sp.
AAAAGAGAAGGCGACCGTGCTAGCCTGGGTGAAGCAAGGCATGCCCGAGGGCGATCCTAAGAGCCTCCCCGCCCCCAAGAGCTTTGTTGAGGGCTGGAATATCGGCAAGCCCGATGTGGTGCTGAAGATGGACAAGCCCTACAAGATCCAGGCGACCGGGGTCGTGGCCTACCAGTGGTTCCGTGTCCCCACGAACTTCACGGAGGACAAGTGGATTCAGGCCGCCGAGGTCAAGCCCAGCGCACGGAGCACGGTGCATCACGTTCTCGTGTTTATTGACGAGAAAAAGGGCGGCTTCCGTCAGCCCAATGGCCTGGATGGCTTTGTGGCCGAGTACGCCCCTGGCGAGAGCCCCATGGTCTTCCCTGCCGGAGTCGCCAAGAAGGTTCCCAAGGGAGCGGACCTGATGTTCCAGGTGCACTACACCCCGACCGGCACGGAGCAGATGGATCAGAGTGAGCTTGGGTTTATCTTCGCCAAAGAGCCGCCCAAGGAGATCGCCGATACCATCGGGATTCTGGGTCTGAACCTACGTATTCCTCCAGGCGAGGAGAGCTATAAGTCGTCGCGGAGCTTGACGATTCCGGTAAACTCGACGATCTATGCCTACACGCCTCACATGCACGTCCGTGGGAAAGCCTTTCGGATGAGTGCGACCTACCCGGATGGCAAGCAGGAGACCCTGCTCTCAGTGCCAAAATACGACTTCAACTGGCAGACGCGCTACTTGCTCAAGGAGCCTAAGAAGCTCCCCGCAGGAAGCAAGATTCTGATCGAGGCCTGGTACGACAACTCGTCCAAGAACCCCTTCAACCCCGATCCGACCCAGACCGTCACCTGGGGCGAGCAGACCTTTGAGGAGATGATGATCGGCTTTATTGATGTGGTGGCGGAGGGCAACAAGACCCAACAAATCCGCATGCAGAACTTCATTGGTGGCCTTGCTCAGCGGCGAAGTGGATCCCGCACAGGAGGCAGGTAGCTCAAGAAGTCAGGGTTCGTCGACTTGCGCACTCGAGAGCTTGGGAGCACTCAAAGCAGGGAGGAATTGTTTCAGCCGTAGCTTGAGCTTGCTGGCAAAGACCTCATAGCCTGCTGGGCTGAGGTGGAGGTGCTTGTCGGAGTAGAGTTCGGTCTTCAGAAGGCTGTCGGTGTGGATAAACTCGCGCCAGAGGTCGAGGACATGGACCTTAGGGTCGCTGTCGAGCTTGAGGGTATCGAGGAGCCGGTTGAGGTAGGTGACATCTCTACCCGCGTCGGCGACAGGATCAAAGGCGGGAAGGACCTTCACCAGGACAATCTGCGACTGGGGACAGCGCAGGCGCAGGTTCTCCACGCAGAGCTTGATGCCGTGTGCGGCAGTGGCGACAGGCGCACCATTGGCGGTGATGAGCGGGGCGTTGTTGACCCCGATCATTAGCACGATCACCTTCGGCGAGGCACCATCGAGTGCGCCGTGATCCAGCCGCCAGAGGATATTCTCCACCCGGTCGCCGCCAATGCCAAGGTTGACGGTTTTATAGGTCGCGAAGTGCTTCTGCCAGGCGGCGTTGAAGGGCGCACCGTCCCAGCCCCCGCCCCAGCCCTGCGTGATGCTATCGCCGAGCAGGGCAATGTCTATGTTCTGTCCCGCTGCCTTCACCTTCTCGATGCACGTTGCGTGGTGTGCGACCCAGACATTGTCCTGGCCCTCCTTCGCTCCCCAGTGAGCCGCGGTGGGGGTGACAAACCACTGCTCGGGCAGGTGCTTCTGGCGCTCATGGCCGGGCTTGCGGATGTACTCTCCCTTGGCAACCCACGCTTTTTCCGCGTCGGTGAGCGGCCAGCCCGTGAGCTGGGGGTCTAGCTTGCCCTCGTTGTAAGGGGCGTAGGGGTAGAGCAGGCGCTTCCCATCGGCGGTTCGCGGTGTCGTCCCGGTTGGGAGCGCGGCAGGAGCGGGAGGATTGGTCGTTGCCGGGCGGGGCTCGCTTGCCTTCTTGGGGAGCACCACCGCGTCGCCACCAAGCCCTTTTCCACCGAGAGTCTTGTCTAAAAACGGCTTGAGGCGCTCGGCATAGACCCGGTAGCCCTCAGGCGAGAGGTGGATGTTATCGGGGGTGAAGAGTGCAGGCTTGATCGTCCCGTTGGCGTTGGTAAAGTCGCTCCAGAGATCGAGCACGTGCACCTTGGGGTCGCTCTCCAGCTTCAGGGGATCAAGGGCAGCGTTGGTCTTTTTAATATCCTCGTAGAAGGCATTGCCGGGTGCGTGGGCGGGCAGGATCTTGGCGACCACGACCTCAGCCTTGGGGAACTTTGTTCGTAGGTTGTCCACACACGCCTTCACGCCCTTGGCGGCGGCCTCGACACCGGTCTCGGGGGCGAAGAACATGTTGTTGTTGCCAATCATCAGCACAATCAGGCGCGGATGGATTCCCTCGACACCGCCGTGATCCATCCGCCAGAGGACATTCTGGGTCTTATCGCCGCCAATGCCGATATTGAGGGCTTTGTAGCTCCCAAAGTACTTCTTCCAGGCGGCATTTAGCACTCCCGTGTCCAGGGGACTGCCCCACTGCTGGGTGATGCTATCGCCCACCAGCAAGACATCCACAGGGCCTTGGTTAGCCTTCACATAGTCCACGAGCTTGGCGTGGGTGTCGAGCCAGCTTGTCCCACCCCAGAACCCCGCCGACGGTGTCGAGGGCCAGAGGGCAGGCAGGTGCTTTTTCTCATCAGCTCCGGGCCGCCGCTCGTACTCGGGCTTGAGCACATAGGCACGCTCCGCCTCCGTCAGCGGCCAGCCGGTCTTCTGGGGCTCATCGGCGCGTACGGGCAGGGGAATGAGCCCTAGGATGGCAATTGTTGCAATAAGATACTGAGACATTCGTTACCTCTTCGTGATGTTTTTCGTTGTCAAACTACCCCTCGTAGCAAGAGCGGGACGGGCAGGATATAGGTGCGTGGGATCGCTCTGCCCGATGCGAGCTGGTTCAGAAGCGCGGTGCAGGCCAGCTCGCCAAGGCGCAGAAAATCGGGCTGGGTCGTCGGAAACGCTGGCTGGAAGTGTCTTCCCAGCTCTAGGTTGTCGAAGCCAAAGACCGCCATGTCTTCTGGTACACGGAGCCCGCGCCGCTGCAGAAGCTCGATCAGCTCAATGGCCACGAGGTCTTCCAGGGCGATCAGAGCTGTGGGAGGCTTGGGCAGGGCGAGCCAGCGGTCAACAAGCGTGTGGAGTGTGGAGCTCAGGCAGGTGCTTCGCTCCGAGAGGCGCACCGCAGGGGGTAGCGGGCGCACGAGGTCAGGGTCGAGCGCTAGGCCGTGGTCTTTATGGGCATCTTTGTAGCCCCGCAGGCGCTCACGCAGCGGCTCGTAGTACGGCTCTTGTGGCCGCGTGACCAAGCCGATACGCGCATGGCCCTGCGTAAGCAGCCAGCTCGTGACATCGTAGCCGAGATGCCAGTTATCAAAGATCGCGGCACTATGGGGGCTTTCCTGCGGAATCCATCCGGTCAAGACAACAGGAACCCCGAGATCTTCATGGATCAGATAGTCGCGCAGGGCTTCGTCGGTGGAGCGCGGGAGCGGTGCGATCACCAGGCCTTGTACTCCCGCATCAAGTAGGTCTTGGACAGCGGCCCGCTCACCGGCTAAGCTCAACCCCGATGTCCCACTCAGCAGACGATAACCTTGACGCTCGGCGACGAGCTGAATCCCTTGGGCAGTCTGCTGGAGAAGAGGGAAGAGCGCACGGGAGCCCGACAGATCGGCAGGCGTGACGTGTCCAACTCTCAGAACCGGCGCGGGAGTTTCCGCGGCGTGACGGAGCACCACAAACCCACGACGACCGGGTATCCGAGCCAGCACCCCTTCGGCTACCAGCGCGGTGAGCGCCTTACTGATGGTCGGACGACTGACCTGATAACGCTCTCGAAGCTCGCTCTCCGTCGGCCAAGACGCAGGTTCACTCCAGGCAGATAGGTCACGAAGGAGCTGCTCTTTGACACGAATACAGGCAGAAGTGGAGGACATGTCTATGAATTGTAAAACAAAATGATGGAAATGTCAATATTCATTTTACAAAAAGAACGTTTTCAATCCGCTGGTTATTCTATCTAGCTCGGTGCTGTTACAGAGTAGAGACGACACAGCTCTCTGGGAGCCCTAGCTGTTCCATCCCGAAGAAGATCTCTTTGGGATTCAGATGCAGCCACGGCGAGGGACGAGCGGATCCGTCCGGGGAGGTAATGCTTTTTCCGCCTGTGTACGGTGTGGGTGGCTACAGTATTGGCTACAAACAGAGAGGGCGGGAAGGGATAAAATCTCTTCCCGCCCTCTCCTATAGATAAGCCGACGACCGGGTTCGAACCGGTGACCTGCTGTTTACGAAACAGCTGCTCTACCACTGAGCCACGTCGGCGCAGGGGAAATTCTATCATACAGAGTTTGTTGTTGCAAGGCATTTTAGGGCTATACTAGCACCATGCAACGAGAATTTGAGACTGACGTGACAACGGTCACTTTTCTCTGCACGGATATTGTTGGTAGCACTCGTCTCTGGCAAGAAGATGGTGCGCTGATGCGCGAGCGTCTTGCCTGGCACGATGGACAGGTGCGTGAGCTTGCATCACAGCTCAGTGGCGATGTTTTCAAGGCACGGGGTGATGGTTTTTTTATCGCGTTTCCGACAGCACTTGCTGCACGCGATATGGCCGTGGCGCTCCAGCAGGCGCTCTTTCAGGAGTTTGGCGAGGCGTTTGCGATCCGCACCGTTCTGATCACCGGTGAAGCAGAGCACCGCGAGGGAGATTATTTCGGCCTTGCGCTCAGCCGTGCCGCACGGGTTCTGGAGCTGAGTCATGGTACCCAGCTTGTGCTTACCGAGACCAGTGCGCGGCTTGTTTTGGAGGCGGAGCCCACAGCGACAGCGCAGCTACAAGATCTGGGGACGTTTCAAATCCGAAGCCTGGAGCAAGCAGAGCATCTCTTCCAGCTCCTGATCCCCGGACTTCCCACGGAGTTTCCTCCGCTGAGCAGTGCCTCCCTACCTCCTCATAACCTACCCCGAACTCTGACATCGTTTATCGGGAGGGAAAAAGAGTGTGCGGAGGTGGAGCGGCTTCTCTCACAGACGCGTTTGCTGAGCATTTTAGGCGCAGGAGGGAGCGGTAAGACCCGTATCTCTCTGCACGTGGGCGATACACTCCTTACTCAGTATCCTGGTGGTGTCTGGTTCGTGGATCTGGCTCCGGTCGCGGATGGTGCTCTGTTGCCCCGTGCGGTTGCGGCGGCTCTGCGGGTGCGTGAAGATGCGGGAGAAGAGCTGATGCCTATGCTTCTGCGTCATCTGGCGACGCGAAAGATCTTGCTGATCTTGGATAACTGTGAGCACTTAGTTGCTGCCGCCGCGCAGCTCACGGAGCAAGTGCTGGCCCACTGCCCCGATGTCACTGTTCTTGCCACCAGTCGCGAAGCTCTAGAGCTTTTCGGGGAGGTCGCCTGGCCCCTACCCGGCCTCACGCTTCCTCCCGAGACCGACACCCAGCCCGCACGCCTCCTACGCTACGAGGCCATCTCGCTCTTTGTGGAACGGGCACCGGCGACCTCACCAAGTTTCCGTCTGACCACCACCAATGGCAGTGCCGTGGCGCGTGTCTGCTGGCGCCTCGATGGCATTCCGCTGGCACTGGAGCTTGCCGCCGCCTGGACGAGCGCACTCTCGCTGGAGCAGATCGAGAAGCGCCTAGCGGATCGCTTCGGGTTCTTGATACGCGGCAGTCGCACCGCCCTCCCACGACAGCAGACCTTGCGCGGCACTCTGGACTGGAGTCACAATCTTCTCATGGAGGAGGAGCGCATCCTCTGGCGTCGACTCTCGGTCTTTGCGGGTGGCTTTACGCTAGAGTCCGCCGAAGCCATCTGCACCGACGATACCCTCCCCGACTATGGAGTTCTCGACTCTTTAGTTGGCCTGCTACGCAAGTCACTGATCCTGCGAGACGGTGATTCCGACGAGCGCTACCGCATCTTGGAAACCGTCCGTGAGTATGGTTTAGAAAAACTCAAAGAAGCCGACGAGCTCTCCACCTTCCGCCTGCGCCACCTAGAGCACTTCACCGCCCTCGCCGAAGAAGCCGAGCCCCACCTGCGCGGCCCCGACCAAAAACCCTGGATGGATCGCCTAGAGACAGAGCATCCAAACCTGCGGGCAGCTCTTACAAAGCCTGAAAATGGAGAGTTTGCTCTACGACTCGCAAGTGCGATTTTCTGGTTCTGGCGTGTCCGGCAACACTTTGCGGAAGGTCTACACTTCTTAAATAATCTGATACCAACAGATACCAATTACTCACAATTATTACATGCCAAAGCCTTACGGGCTTTGGGCATTCTTTCGATGGAAATAGGAACACTCAACGAAGCCAAGCGAGCCTTGAGGCAATCACAGCAAATTTATGAGAACTTAGAAAATACACAAGACGCTATAATTATCATTTCAAACTTAGGAATACTAGCAATTAAACAGGGGAACCTAACGGAAGCAAAAGAAAATCTGTATAAGGCTATTGATTTCTATCAAAAACAAAACGACAAAGCAAGAGTAGCGATGCTCTTAACAAATTTAGGATGTGCGATTATCAGTGAAGATAATCCCAATTCATACCAAGAAGCCAAGTTAATATTCCTAAAAAGTTACGAAATCAACGCAAAAATAAATGATAGAGAAGGAGAGGCATCAGCACTTTTTAATATTGCCTATGCATCATTCAAACTCAATGACTTAACATTATCAAAAACAAGCTTAATAAGATTCTTAAAACTTTCAAATACAAATGACATCTCATCCGGACAAACCAAGGGACTACTTCTCTCAGTGAAAATTTTAAAGATCGATAACTCTAACAGTCCAATCATCGTCCCACTTCTCGGCAAAATACACTGTCTATTAACTGAAGGTAATACTCCCCTTGATGAAACTGAGGTTGTAGAGTATAATTCTTTCACTAGCACCTTGAGTAATTCACTAGGTTTTGAGGAGTATCAAAAGCAATTTAATTCAGGTATACAACTAAGTATGGATGAGGTATTGGAATTAATAGAAAGTGAGAGTTAGTCATGGAATCAGCAGCATGGGGTTGGATACTCTTGGGTATTGCCATCGGGTATTTACTAAATAATCGATGTTGTGAAAAATCAATAAAAAGTTCAGGCGAACAGAATTCATCTACACGTCCACCTGTTGGCCCTTTAACAATACCGGTAACAAGATTAAGACCCGTAACATCACCCATTGAAGCGCCTTATGACCCTATAACAAATACAAGCACTGTAAAAAGAAATCAGATTTGTGATATCCATCTTTATTTTAGAGAAAACCAGATTGATTTAGGTGAAATCTCAATATTAACGTCAACACCACCCGGCATCATACACATCAACAACCAACTGAATTCAGGATCAGATGTTCAGCTTTATGAAGTTATCTTGAGATCAGTCAATTCTGACAACCAAAACATAGCTAAATTCAACATCAAGGTCATCTAACTGATTCAATTGTCTTCAACAAATATCTGGCAAAAGCTAGCAGACCACTTCGCCGGGCAGTATGTGCCCGGCGATTTCTTTGTTCGTGAGCATCTCTTAGTTCCCATTCCACCCTGGCAAGTGCGCGTTGAGGTGGAGCCGACGAGTTTGATTCCGATGACGCGGGTGAGTGCAGAGTGCACTCTGCGACGGGCGTTCTGTTTTCGGCTGGAGCGGACGAACCGAGGGACGGAGCTGGCGACGAGCCATCCGCTCTTTGCGGAGAGCTTGCTGGCGCTTCCGGGCTACCGGGAGGCGCTGCTCTCGGAGCGCTTTGTGCTGGAGCTGGGGCCAGGGCTGCTTTGGTGCGATACCTACGGCATCGTGACCGAGCAGGCGCGGCTGATTCGGCTGATTGAGATCGTGGCGGAGACGCTTCAGCGGCTCCGGGACTTCCAGCTGATCGAGGGCTGAGATAAACCGGAGCGCAGCTTCTGGTCTTGCTGACATCGGATCAGGCATTTGGGCAGAGTGCGGCTCTGGCTCAGCACCGGGACTTAGCCCTTGTCCGCGCAGTTGAGAATCGGCGTCCGGTCGTACAAGTTGCCACAACGGGCATGACAACCCTCATCTCACCCACGGGTGAGATCCTCGCCCACCTAGCTCCGGGCAAGCGTGGGATTCTCTTTGTGCATGCTATACTGCCCGAGTGAAACGGCGTAACTTAAGCGGACTGTCTGCCCCTCTCTCGGGGCTCTTGCTGGTACTCTCTTTCCCCAACTTCAATCTCTGGCCCCTCGCCTGGGTGGCGCTGGTTCCGTTTTACCTGGCGATAATCCATCACCGAACCCATCCCCCTAGCCCCCTTCCCTCTCCAAAGGAAGAGAAAGGGAAAGGGGGAATTCTAACCCTCCTTCGGAGAGGGAGGGTGGCCGAGGGACGAGGCCGGGTGGGTTCAGGCTTCTGGCTAGGCTTCACGATCTTTCTCACGGGCGTCTACTGGATCTCGGAGCTCAATGGCAGCACGCCCGCCGACAAGCTCTTCCCGTGGATCGGGCTCGCGGCGATCCAAGGCAGCTTTTTCGCCTGTTTCGCGCACCTGGCAGGCGGGGTGATTCCCAAGCTCCCCACTTTGGCCCGTCCGGTTGCCTTCGCGGCAGGCTGGGTGACTTTCGAGCTGATTCGCAGTCTTGGAACACTCAACTTCCCCTGGATGATCCTCGCCGTGAGCCAAGCCTATGGCGGCGGACTTCTCGCGCTCCAGTGGGTTTCCGTCGGCGGACAGTGGCTGCTCTCGTTTCTCATTGCACTGGTCAACGGCCTTCTTGCGGAGGCGTGGCGGACACGTGCTTGGAAGCCAGGACTCGTCGCCGGAGCCCTCCTTATGACTGTCTTCATCGGTGGGGCAGGGTTTATGGCAAGCTGGAAAGCGCGGCTCTCCGCCTACTCTAGTGACCACTCTGGATTAAGCGTGGCAGCACTTCAGGGAGGGCGTGAGGCATCCGACGGTGTACCCGATTATGCTCCGCTGACCGAGCAGGCAAAAGCGCAGTTGATTATCTGGCCCGAGGCGGCGGCGGGGCCGCTGGTGGGCGCGGAGTGGCGCAGTAAATATCTCTCGGAGCTGGCGATTCGGACAGAAACGGATTTGTTCATCGGGGCGGGTGAGCGCGAGCCGAAGAAGTCCAATACCGTCTGGCATATTCGGCCCGATGGGAGCACGGGCGGACGCTACGATAAGCAAGTTCTCGTGCCCGGTGGTGAGTTCTTCCCGCTCTACGAAGTCCTCGGCCCCATCTACTTTCGCTTTGGCGCGACTCCCGAGTGGAACAACGCGCCGGGCAGTAAACCAGGTGTCTTCACACTGGCAAACGGCACGAAGGTCGGGACGATTATCTGCTACGAGTCGGTGCTGCCGTGGGTCGCGCGCCAGGAAGTGCAGCAAGGCGCGGAGTTTCTTGTCCAGCCAACGTCTGACTCCTCGTTTGGCAAGACTGCTGGCCCCTACCAGCACCTGGGCATCGTGATCACCCGCGCCGTGGAAAACAGACGCTACATCGTCCGCGCCGCCGCCACCGGGGTTTCTGCCATCATCAGCCCCGAAGGAAAAGTCATCGCCTCGCTAGATCTAGGGCAAAAAGGTGCCCTCACCGGCGGCGTGCTTCCCCTCACAGAGCGGAGCCTTGCCAGCCGCATCGGGGATCTGGTGGCCTATTTCTGCGCGGCGGGGAGCGTACTGGCGCTGGCCTACCCTCTAACCCACGCTCGGCGGGGGCAGCACCCCTCCCCGGTAAAATAGCTCTATGAATCGCGCAATACTGCCTCTCCTCCTTCTCCCCCTCCTCCCGTGGCTCTCGGGAGGAGGGGGCAGGGGGGAGGAGGGCTCCAAGTCCTTCACGCTCCTCCACACCAACGACCAACACGGGCACCTTCTGCCGTTTTCCTACCCGACTCGCGTCTCACCGAAAGATGCAGTAGGAAAGATGCCACACACGCAAGACATTGGGGGGATCGCGCGGCGGGCGACGCTGGTGAAGCGCATCAAAGCCGAAGCGAAGAACTGCTGGCTGATCGATGCGGGCGACTGCATGGACGGCTCGCCGTTCTCCGTGGAGTTCTTTGCGCAAGCCGACTACGCCGCAATGAGCGCCGTGGGCTACGACTTTGGGGTCTTTGGCAACCACGATTTTAACATGACCGTCCCGCAGTTTGAGGCGCTGATCAAAACCCCCACGTTCCCACTGGTGCTCGCCAATGTGACCGAGAAGAAAGCCAACAAGCCGATCCTGCCACCCTATGTGATTAAACAATGGGGTGGCCTCAAAGTGGCGCTCTTTGGCCTGGTGACAAGCTCGACCAAGACCTACACGGCGGCAAAGGCGGCCTATAAAGTAGACGATCCCCTCACCGTCGCAGCCACACTCGTGCCCGAGCTGCGCAAGCAGGCGGACTTAGTCATCGCCATCACGCACATTGGCCTCGATGAAGACCGGCAGCTCGCGCGGCAAGTTCCGGGAATTGATGTGATTGTCGGGGCGCACTCGCACACCCGCCTGCCAGTGGGAGTGATCGAGAAAGAGACGATCATCCTGCAAGACCACCAGTGGGTCGGCGAGCTGGGGCGGCTGGACTTCACGGTAAGGCGCGACGCGGCGGGCAAGTGGAAGATAGACAAGTTCACCGAGAAGCTGATCCCCATCACCAAAGAAATCCCCGAAGACCCGGCGACCGCGAAAGTGGTGGCGGGCTACTGGGACAAGATCAAGGCCAAGTACGAGGCTGTCGTAGGCGAGACCACTACCGAGCTGACCGACACCCCCGACCATGACTTGCAGCCCACCAACTATTATTTAGTCTGTGATGCGATGGCAGAGTCTACGGGCGCGGATTTCTATATTGAGAACCAGGCCGGGGTGCGCGCTCCCCTGCTCAAGGGCAAGGTAACGTTTGGAGATATCGTCTCGCTCGACCCGTTTGACAACGCGCTCTATACGTTCAAGATTCAAGGCAGGGACTTAAAAAAACTCCTCGGCACGCTCCGCCCCCTTCCCTCCGCGAACCTGCGCTACTCGGTCAAGCAGCGTGGCACATCGCGCTTTGGCTGGACACTGGTCGGGGCGACGCTTAAAGGCAAGGAAATAGACAACGACACCTACTACTCGGGTGCGGCCTCGTCTTATTTGTTCTCCAGCGCGATTCGCCGTGTCGCCATAGAGGGCAAAGAAACCGGCACCACCCGCCGCGCCGTGCTGGTGGAGTACCTCAAGAAACACTCCCCCATCACCGTGAAGGAAGATGGTCGGGTGCGCTTCGACGGTGCAAACCCCTTCTCTGAGGAGGGGAAATAGGAAGGCGTGACCAATACTGCTACATGAGCAATTGGCCACAGGCTGCCGGGCCTAAGGGAAACTGGCAAACGACGGGTAAGGCACCCGTTTCTTGGAGTGTTGCAGAGGGCAAGGGTGTTGTCTGGAAGACGGCGCTTCCGGAAACGGGGCAGAGCGGAATCGCGGTCTGGGGGGATCGTCTGTATCTCACCACGATGGCGGTGCAGGCAGCAAGCAACACGGCCAAAGAGGGCGGCAGTATTGTCGGGCACTGCGTGGACGCCAAGAGCGGCAAGATTCTCTGGAGCGTGGAGCTGAAGGCCGCCGAGCCCAGCCCCTATGCCTACGGATTCTCGGACTCGTCGTCGCCCACACCGGTCACCGATGGCAAGCGGGTGTGGTTCACCAACTCCAGCGGGCAGCTTGCGTGCTGTGAGGCTAGCAGCGGGAAAGTGCTCTGGCGACGTGAGTGGAAGCCGACCACGGGCCGTCCGTTCAACAAGCAGTTCGAGCCGATCCTCGACAATGGGATTCTCCTGAGCTGTGAGCCACGCGACCTTGGAGATCCGCAGCGCGAGCGCGACCCGTGGAACTACCTCAAGGGCCTCGATGCGGTAACAGGAAAAGTTCTGTGGGTGGCAGAAGACGCCTTGACGCACTACAACACGCCGGTGTTTGGAAAACTTGATGGCGTCCCGTGTGTCTTGCAAGGCCGTGGTGGCCACCACGATGTCCCCGAAAAGCCCATTGGCCTCTCCCTCACACGCCTCACCGACGGTAAGACGATCTGGCGGACGGAGCTAACAGGTAAGGCACTCTACAACATGCACTGGGACGAAAAAGTCGCGGTGTGGATTGATGAGGACAAGTCCGAGCTGACGGTGCTGGAGAGCAAGACAGGTAAGATTCTGCGAACGATCCCCCTAGACCAGAGTGTCTCGCTACGCACTTGGGATGGTGGAAAGTATGTCACGGAGATGGACGTTAATCTGAAGCAGCGCAAAGTGAAAGTCTTTCCGGCATGGTTTACCAATATTCTCATAGACGGCTACTGCTGGTTTCTGTGCTTCTCCAATCCCCAGCCTGCCTACGGCCAAGGCCCCACCGGGCCACTCTACTGCGCAGGTCGCGTCCATCTGGCATCGGGCAAGGTGGAGTATCTGGAGCTTCCCACCGCGCCTGGTGGAGTCTACAAAAAGCCCGTCGCCGCCTCGACCGTGAACTCCCAAAGCCGCGATATCGCCCAAGATCCCCGCTCCAAGCGCGACGGCTGGCACTGGGTCTTCATCGGCTCGCCCATCGCCGTGGACGGCAAGATCTACTACACCATCCAAAACGGCGTGACCTACGTGCTCAACGGCAAGACAAAACCCATGGACGAGCGTGCGATTCTCGCGGTCAACGATCTAGGGCCACTGGGGCAGACCTGGAGCCTCAACACCCCGACCGCAGTCAATGGCAAGCTCTACCATAGAACCATGAAGGAGCTAATCTGCCTCGGATGAAAACCCTCCTCAGTGTCCTCGCGCTCGCTGCGACACTCGTTGCTGCGGCAGCGGTTCAGCCGCGAAAAGCAGGGCTAGAGTTCAACCGCGACATCCGCCCGATCCTCTCGGACAACTGCTTCTACTGCCACGGCCCCGATGCAGGCAAACGTCAGGGAAATTTGCGGCTCGATCAGCCCAACGCGGCGACCAAAGGCGAGCTTCTCAAACGCCTCTTTGCCACGCCCGATGCGGGGCAGATGCCACCTGCCGACAGCCATAAAACGCTCACGGCGGCGCAGAAAGAGACACTGAAGCGCTGGCTCGCAGAAGGCGCGCCGTACCAGAAGCACTGGGCCTACGAAGCCCCGGTTAAAGCGCAGACTCCCGCAGGCCAGAGTGCGATCGATTTTCTCGTCC
Source organism: Armatimonas sp. (assembly GCF_964826245.1). Lineage (NCBI taxonomy): Bacteria > Bacillati > Armatimonadota > Armatimonadia > Armatimonadales > Armatimonadaceae > Armatimonas > Armatimonas sp. The sequence goes on from NZ_CBAYMC010000039.1 coordinate 13,229, forward strand.
AGAAGCGCCTGGTGAGCAAGGGCCTGAAGCCCTCGCCCACAGCAGATCGCCGCACTCTGATTCGGCGACTCTCGTTTGACCTACTCGGCCTGCCGCCCACGCCGCAAGAAGTCAGTGCGTTTGTGAGCGACAAATCACCTAATGCGTATGCGAAGCTTGTCGAGCGCTTGCTGGCAAGTCCTCACTACGGCGAGCGGATGGCGCAGAGCTGGCTCGATGTGGTGCGCTTTGCCGACACGATCGGCTACCATAGCGACAATCCACGCAATATCTGGCCGTATCGGGACTATGTGATCAATGCGTTCAACACCAACAAGCGCTTCGACCGATTTACCCGTGAGCAGCTCGCCGGGGATCTCTTGCCCGATGCCAACCAAGAGACCCGAATCGCCTCCGCGTTTAACCGGCTCCTGCTGACGACCGAAGAGGGCGGTGCCCAGCCCAAGGACTACGAGGCGCGCATGCTCACGGATCGCGTTCGCGCCGTTGGTGCGGCATGGCTGGGACAGACCACAGGCTGTGCCAACTGCCATGACCATAAGTTCGACCCCATCACACAGCGCGACTTCTTCCGCCTCGGGGCGTTCTTCGCCGATATTCAAGAGGGCATTATCGCGGTTCGTGAGCCAGGGATGCTGGTCACCACGCCTGAGCAAGAAAAACGGCTTGCGGAGCTCAAAGGCCCGGAGAAGAAAGCCTACGAAGCGACTCTCACGCGCTGCCTGGTGACGGTAAGTACAGAGAAAAAACGAACCGTGCGTATCCTCCCCCGCGGCAACTTCCTCGACGAAACCGGCGAGGTGGTGACGCCAGCAACGCCGGCGTTTTTAACCTCCCCCCTAACCCCCGCCGGGCGGGGGGAATCCCGCCTAGATCTCGCCAACTGGCTGGTCGCACGGGAGAACCCGCTGACGGCACGTACGGTGATGAACCGACTCTGGAAGCAGCTCTTTGGCAGTGGGATCAGCCGGGTGCTCGACGACCTCGGGGCGCAGGGCGAGCCCCCCACCAACCCCGCTCTCTTGGACTGGCTGGCCTGTGAGTTTCGGGACAGCGGTTGGGACATGAAGCACATGGTGCGGCTCATGGTTTCCAGCAACACGTACAAACAAACCTCGACGGCAAGCAAGGCCCTGCTCGCCGCCGACCCCGACAACCGCGAGTACGCCCGCCAGAGCCGCTTTCGGCTTGATGCGGAGCTGGTTCGTGACAATGCACTAGCAGTCTCGGGGCTGCTCTCTCTCAAGCTCGGGGGGCCGAGCGTCAAGCCCTACCAGCCCGACGGTTACTGGGACAACTTGAACTTCCCAACCAGAAAGTACGCCTCAGACGCCGGCGAGAGCCAGTACCGGCGCGGGCTCTATGTCTGGTGGCAGCGCAGCTTCTTGCACCCCTCGCTGCTGGCCTTCGATGCCCCTAGCCGCGAGGAGTGCACGGCGGATCGTGGTCGCTCTAATATTCCTCAGCAGGCCCTAGTGCTTCTTAATGACCCGACCTATGTGGAGGCGGCCCGTGCGTTTGCCACCCAAGCCCTCCAGCAACCTGCCGAGTCGCGCCTCACGTGGGCCTGGCAAAAGGCCCTCCAGCGCCCCCCCGATGCTATCGAGCAGAAGACGATCTTAGCGCTTATGGAAAAGCACCGAGCATGCTACAAAGCGACGCCAAGTGCCGCGGACGAAGTGCTTGCGGTAGGGCTGGCTCCGGTGCCAACAAACCTCGATAGGACCGAGCTCGCCGCCTGGACGCTTGTCTGTCGCGTGCTCCTGAACCTCCATGAGACGATAACAAGACAATGAACGACCTCACCCGACGCGCTTTTTTAGGCAAGACCACCCAAGGACTCGGTGCACTCGCGCTAGCCTCACTGGAGGCGCAAGCTTCCCCCCTGCTCCCAGGATTGGGAGGAGGGGCTAGGGGAGGAGGGCGTGCCAAGCGTGTGATCTGGCTGACCATGGCGGGGGGGCCATCGCAGCTTGAGCTTTTCGACCCCAAGCCCAAGCTCGCACAGCTCCACGGAGCCCCGATGCCCGAGAGCTTTACCAAGGGCCAGCAGCTCGCGCAGCTTCAGGGGCAGAAGCTGCTCTGCTTCGGGCCGCAGTTCGCATTCGCCAAGTACGGTAAGAACCAGACCGAGCTCTCGACCCTTCTTCCGCATACGGGGGCCATGATTGATGATATCTGTCTGATCCGCTCGATGACCACCGATGCGATCAACCACGATCCTGCGCACATGTTCATGAACACGGGCAGCCAGATCGCAGGCAGGCCGAGCATGGGCGCGTGGGTGACCTATGGGCTGGGCAGTGCGTCCAAAGACCTCCCCGGCTTTGTCGTTCTTACGTCGCTGGGGCCGGGTCGCTCGCCGCAGCCCATCGCAGCACGGCAGTGGTCGTCGGGGTTTCTGCCCAGCAAGTTCCAAGGCGTCCAGCTTCGGAGCAAGGGCGATGCCGTGCTCTATCTCGCCAGCCCCAAAGGCGTCACCCACGAGCAGCAAGGCGCCGATATCGCGGCGATCTCCGCGCTCAATGCCCACCACAATAGCTTTGTGGACGATCCCGAGATCGCAACGCGTATCGCACAGTACGAGCTTGCCTACCAGATGCAGACATCGGTGCCAGGCTTGATGGACATCTCCAAAGAGAAGCCCGAGACGCTGGAGAGCTACGGCTGCCAGCGAGGGGACGGGAGCTTTGCCAGCAACTGTCTGCTCGCCCGGCGCCTTGCCGAGCGGGGCGTGCGATTTATCCAGCTCTACCACCGCGACTGGGATCACCATAGCCAGCTCCGTGAGGAGCTGCCCCTACGAGCCAAAGAAGTGGACCAAGCCTGCGCCGCGCTTATCAAAGACCTCAAGCAGCGTGGGATGTTTGACGACACGCTGATTGTCTGGTCGGGAGAGTTTGGCCGCACCCCGATGTCGCAGAGCAACAAGGGCACCACGGGGCGCGATCATCACAATAAAGCCATGTCGGTCTGGGTGGCAGGTGCGGGAGTCCAGCGCGGCCTGGTCTACGGCGCCACCGACGAGCTGGGCTATGCGGCCCAAGAGAATATCGCCACGGTGCACGATCTGCACGCGACCATGCTGCATCTTTTGGGAATTGACCACAATGCCTTTACCTATAAGTTTCAGGGGCTCGATGCCAAGCTCACCGGCGTCGAGGGCGCAAAAATTCTCACAGGAATCCTGACATAAACCGCTAAAATAGGGAATACTAGAGTCACGATGCCCGAAAATAACGAAGAAGTTATACTCCCCCTGAGCCGTCGCCAGCTTTTTGCCTGGCTGACGGCGCTTGGGGCGGAAACGGCACAAGCGCAGCCGCCTGTGCAAGTCAAGCCGATTCCTGGACTGCGCCCCGACCAACCCCCTCGCATCAACTTAATTCCCCAGAGCCTTAGTCTCGTCCGGCCCGATGACTTGGTGGTGATGCAGGTGCAGTGGAGTGGCCTGACCCGGCGTGGAGCGGAGCTCGTGGCGGGTGGCAGTGGCGCAACCTTGACGATTCTTCTCCCTGGCCAGCATGTCCAGGAAGAGGCGCTGCCCGAAACCAGCTCCGGAGTGCAGCTCAAACCTCGACCTCTGAAGGCGCGGCTGGCGGAGAAGACGCGCCTCGTCTTTGCGATCCCGGCGGGCACCAGCATTACCTACACCACGGAAGGGATTCTGTCCGCCTGTGCTCGCTATAGTCTGGTGGTGCCCACCAAACATGGCGCACAGCCCAATCCCAGCGAGACGGAGATTATCTTCCCGACGGATCTCTCACTCACGCCCGAGGGCACGGTGGGCTTCGATCTGGAGACAAAGCCGGTCGAGCGCGAGGGCTGGGTGGAGCTCTGGCGGATGCGGCTGGAGCGACGTGGCCCCCTCAAGATTGGTCAGCCTAACTCTCTCACTGTCCGGGCGATCTGGGAGCCACTCTGGGGAAGCAGTGGCTTTATCCAGGGGGAACCCTTTGCTCCCATGATGCAGGGCGACCGCAAGGACCTTGTGGCAAGCATGGCCAGCGGCCCTGCAACCGAGGTCGGTGAGCTTACTCTCAGCGCACTAGGAGCCTGGGCGAACCTGCGCTACGACAACCCCAGCCCCAGTGCAAAAGTGGCGAGCTGGCGACACCGCACCGCCATGGGCCGTGACTTCTACGTGCGAATCGTCAAGAATGGCTTTCTGTATCCCTTTGGCCACCGCGCCGTCTTAGTCGCCGTCAGTGAGCGGCGCTTTTTGAGTGAGCCGGGAACCAACGGAAGTGTCGCCTATCTGGTCAAGCGCCAGTTTATCGTGGTGAAGGAACTAGAAAAGAGCACCTCTAGCCGCAGCTTCCCCTTCACAAAAGTCCGTCTGCTCCGCCAGCAGAGCCCACTGCTGGATAAAAACTTAGAGCAAGGTATCTGGCCACTGGTGGGAGGGAAGAACTTTCTCTGGGCCGTGGAGGCGGAAGATCACCGAGGGCAGGTTTCCAGCTTCGAGAGCCCGCTTGCCTTTATTCCCGTCGGCTACAGTGGCCCACTCCCTACCAGTGACAGCCGCCTGAGCCGCGCCTTTTCGGGGCAGACCATCGCGCTGGCTCCCAGTGGCACGCCGGGAGATACGTCATTTGCCACCGAGAGCATTCAGTTCAGTAGCACAGGAAGCGGCGATGCGTTTGTGCCCGCACTCAGCAAGGCGAGTCTCCGAGTGCCCGCGCTGGAGAGCTTAACCGGTAAAGCACAGAGTATCACGGTGAGCTACCACCCGAAGTATCTGGCGAGTGGCTTTGCCAGCAACCCCACCGAAGCATTTCTCGCGCTAGCCACGCCCGTAGGGCTGGACTTGCCGCTGTCCATGAGCGGCGGCATCGTGGCCCCCGACTTTGACTTCACGGCCCTGTCTCGCAAGCTCGGCCCTGTGGCAGGGGCGGCGATTCTGGAGGGTAGCTTCAAGCCCACACAGTACTTCACCGATGTGACGATTCTCGGCGGCATCAAGCTCGCGGATATTCTGGGTGAGGGAGTCTTGGGAGATGCGCCGCAGCTTCTGACCAAGTCCGCGGGGGAGGCACTGGACAAGACCCATCGCCTACACTGGGAGACGAGCAAGTTCACCACGAAGCCTCTCGTCCCCGGCGTTCTGGAGTTCAAGGGCAAGGGGGCGACGCTCAGCCTCGATGTTGTTTCGTCGGTGAGTGGGGCCGTGAGCGGTAAGCCACAGACTCTCTCGGTGAGCTTTAAGAACTTTTCTTTAAGCTTAATGAGTGTCTTGGACATTCACTTTGACACCCTCGCCTTTATGTCCGAGGGCGGCAAGAAGCCCGATGTCATCGCAGATGTCGAGGTCAAGTTTCAGGGAGTGCTCTCGTTTATCAATGCGCTGGAGCCGTATATCCCCAAGAGTGGCTTTAGTGATCCTCCGAGCCTGGATGTCAGCACCAGTGGGATCACGGCAGGCTATACCCTAGACTTGCCTCCCATTAGCTTTGGGGTTTTCAATCTTCTGAACCTCAGCCTGGGGGCAAGCTTGACTCTCCCCTTCTTTGGCGACCCAATGCGCGTTCGCTTCGCTTTCTGTGAGCGTCACCGCCCCTTTACTCTTGCGGTCGGCATCTTCGGTGGCGGGGGCTTTCTCGCTCTCGAGGCCACAACCAAGGGGCTGGAGTCGCTGGAGGGAGCCCTGGAGTTCGGCGGGATGCTTGCCATCAATCTTGGGGTAGCGGCGGGCGCAGTCTCGGTGATGGCGGGGCTATACTTCAAGATAGAAAAAGACAAGGTCACGTTTTCGGGGTATCTTCGGGCCAATGGGACGCTCAAGATCCTGGGGATTATCACGATCAGCGCGGAGATCTATCTGGGGCTAGAGTACCAGAGCAGCGGCGTAATGGCAGGCGAGGCGCGGGTCTCGGTGGAGATTGAGTTCGCTTTCTTCAGCAAGACCGTCCGCTTCACCTTCCGCAAGGAGTTCTCCGGAGGCAAGGGGGCCGAGTGGTTCCCAGAGGGCGAGCAAGAGTACGCTTCGTTAGAGGACTCTGGAGCCAGCCAGCGCGGCAATGCCTCTATTCCTCTCAAAGCTACCCTTACCCAAAACGACTGGAGCACCTACTGGAGTGCTTTCGCCTGACGCCCCGTGACGCCCTCTTCAGGGGGCGGAGAATACAAAATCATGCCAACGCAACGAATTGTCTGGACGGCTCTGCCCAACGGCCCCGCAAAAGACCAAGCGGGCACACTCGCGCTTGCGGTCTATCTCGCGCCACAGCTCACCGACGCGGCGACGTTAGAGGCGTTTCCCGATCTGCTCGACTGGCCCGCCACGCTCAAGACCCTGAAGTTCTTAGTGACGATCACGGGAGCCGCACCGATCACGGTTGTCCCAAAGCTGGTCGCCGATAGTGCGCTATGGAAGGCCTTTTTCCCCAGTAAGCTCACGATCCAGAGCTTTGCCCCCCCAACCAAAGTCCCAACACTCAATATTCAGTCCTACTCGGTACTCGGAGTCTCAGCGCACCTCAAAGACCTGCACCAGAGCCTGCTGGTCGCCAAGCCGAACGCGGCGGGTTTTTACGATCTGCCCAGCACCGAGATGCTCGCCAAGAAGCTCTTTGAGCTTGCACCGCCCCTTGACAGCACAAAGCTCCCCGCCAAGTTCACGCCACTAAATGGCCCGCAGACCCAGCGCCGTATGACGGACATGAGGGCTGTGAGGCGTTTTCAGCAACGGGGTACAGGAGCCAAAAATCCCAAGAGCCTTCCGACGACGGCGTTTGATAAACCGCTGGAGTTCCATGATATTGCCGCCATGCTCGGGGAGTACCCGGCCTTGCTCAGCTTGCTCGGGCTGACGATCGAGCTAGCAGTCCCCTTCTCGGGCACGACTGCGGCCAATGCGACGGTCTCCGTAGCACCGATCTGGCCGGATAAGAAAGAGCTTCGCAAAGATGTCTCGCCGCGCACCGCACTCACAACAGGCGCATTCTACGCTCGCTCCCAAGATGGCTCCGTGGAGCGCGGCTTTCTCAAGGTCGGGGATGCCTCGCTCTTTGGAACGACACCGCTCGACACAGATGCGGGCGCGGCCCAAGTACATGCTGCTAGCGACCAGCTTATCTACTTTATGCCGATGACGCTGCTGCCGGCGGTGGTCTTTACAGGGCTAAAGTCACAGAAAGAGCCGCTCCCAAAGCTCGAACTCGACGATAAACCTCAGGTAGGACTGCCGGTTCTGCGAACGGTGGGGGTCACTCTGGCACGCAATGGGCGCGGTGCAGCGCTTCAAACGGCCCTGACGCGCTCTTTACAGCACAGCAAAGATATCGCCGACAACAAGCCCCCAGTACTCTTTGCCGAGGACATTACCCGAGGCTGGCGTGTGGATGTCCGGCAGGTGACGGGCAGCTCACCTGGCCCCTGGTTCTCGCTCTGCCGCCGCGAGGGAAAGTACACCGTGCGCGGCCTAGGTGCGCCGCTGAGCAAGAGCGACGAGGGCTTCGTGCGCAGTGTGACGATTGAGCAAGACGATAAAGAGGGAGTTCATGCCCATGAGGCGCTCTTCCGCTGGCACGGCTGGAGCCTCTGTGTTCCCCGCCCCGGTAGCCCCATGCCCGATGGAGAGTCCCAGAAAAGTGCCTTTAACGTGACCTGGCCCCTCACCGACACGGCGTTTACAGTTCCCAGCAAGAGCCTCTTGCCGCTGCGCTTTGGGCAGACCTATCAGCTTCGGGTTCGAGTAGCAGACATGGCCGGACAGGGTCCCGCACCCGAGAGCACGGAGAGCGCCACCGTCACGCCCGCCGAGACATTTTTGCGCTATGACCCTATCGCCCCGCCGGTCTTGCTCCTGTACGACGATCCCACGCCCGGCGAGTCGGCGGAGCGCCTGGTGATCCGCTCCGTAGATGAAAAGAGCAAGGCCGAGAAGCCCTGCACGCGCCATCTCGCCCCACCCCGCACCACCGTCGAGCTGGCAGAGCGCCACGGTATGCTGGATCGTGCCTCCCCCACAGAGACCTACAAGTGGCTCACGGACTACCAGGGTGAGTTCAAAGAGAAGGCCGTGGACAACCCCATGAAGCCCGGCGATAAGCTCTACTTTCTCATCGAGCCGACGGACAGCCCGATCAAGACCCCCTATCTGGCCGATCCTCTTGCACAGGCGGCTGTGGTGGACAACACGATTGTCTCATTTGGTGACCCTAAAAACTGGCCCCAGACCCAGTCGGTGCGGCTGAGATTGGAGGAGGGAGCAGCGGGTATAACCCAGAAAAACGGGGTGGTGACGGTCACCCTTCCCAAAGCGGAGACGACCACCCTCACGCTCAGCTCCGTCCCCACGGATGGCAAGCGTTTAGATGAGCTAGGACACTGGGTAACTCTCAAGAACAATGCGCAGGGGCAGAACTTCAATGTGCTCTACGGCACGGCGATGCACGGCGGTAACTGGCAGCTCACTCCCTGGCGCGAGCTGACACTTGTCCATGCCGTCCAGAAGCCGCTGCTCGCCCCCGACTTCAAGACCTGTGACGGTGGACGGCGCGCACTGGGTGCAACCGCAACCGGGCTGGGCAGGTTTCGGCTCACCTGCCACGCCAAGAGCACCGAGCAGATCGAGCTGGTGGCAAGCTGGGAGGAGATTACCGACACGGGAGTCGTGGTGGGATCGGGTGGACGACCTACACCGCCAGGCAAGGCATCTACTTCGGGGCGTCTGTCCACCCTCATGACCATGCCCGGAAACCTCTTTAGTCTGCGCTTCAAGAACGGGAAGATCCCTGAGAAGAACCAGGGCTGGGCTCCCCTGCGCGACCCCGATGGCTACCAGCGCACCCAGTTCGATCCCAACGCACAAGAGCTACTTCGCGGCTCTCGGACGCCCGGCGATGGAATCACGGAGCAAGACCCGCAGCTTGTCTTTCCCGACACCAAGTACCGGCGCGTCACTCTGACTCCCATTGCCACGACACGCTTCCGGGAGTATTTCCCACCCAAGCTCACCGAGAACCCTAAGAACATTACCCGCACGGGAGCCCCGGCGGTGATCGATGTGCTGAGTAGCGCCCGCCCCGACACTCCTGGCGTTCTCTCAGTGGTGCCCGTCTTTAAGTGGGAGCGCGGGAAAGATAAGAGTGTCCGGCAAGCGGGCCTGCGGGTCTACCTCCAGCGTGGCTGGTTTTCGTCGGGGGATGGCGAGCAGCTTGCCCTAGTGCTTGCTTCAGAAAGTTCTTTCACCCTCTCAGAGGACTACACCGCCTACACCACCCAGTGGGGCTCCGATCCGATCTGGGCCGACGAGGCACAACTCGACAAGCTCGTGCGCTTGCGCGATCTAAAGCAGAGCCGGCTGCGAGCACCGAGTGTGCGTCGCTTAGATCCCACTATTCCCGGGCAGCGTCTGGAGGAAGCAGCGTTTAAAAAGACGGGCCTGAGCCTGGCGGAGAGCGGGATTTTGGTAGATATACTTGCCTTCGATGTCGCCTTTGACGCGGAGAAGAACGCCTGGTTTGCCGATCTCCCACTAACCTCTAGCGCCTACACGCCCTTTATCCGGCTTGCCCTCGCCCGCTACCAGCCACGCTCCATGGACAATGCCCATCTCTCCCGTGTGGTGCTTGCGGACTTTGCCCAGATTCTCCCGGAGCGCACCGTCTCTCTTACCCGAGGCGGGCCACGCATCGGGATCACGGTCAGTGGCCCCGCCCCACTAGAGAGCCCACTCACCAAGACCCAGATGACCGTCCAGCTTCAGCGCAAGACCGGCGAGAGCGATTTAGATTGGCAGAGCCTAGATACCCCTCTTTCCCTGAACCTTACCCGAGGGGTCTGGAGCGG
>NZ_CBAYMC010000040.1:0-22728 GCF_964826245.1 Armatimonas sp.
TTCCACTAGCCGTAGCTTGATAGGCTTTTGAATTTTCAGGGCCTTAAAGATGAGAAGGCCACGCATAGACTCGCCGGGAGCGACTTCCTGGTTGAGAGAGATCTTGGCGCCTAGGGAGAGATAGTCGGTCTGCCAATCTAGCTTCTGACCTTCTTCATCAGTTAGAGTCGGCTTGAGAGTGTTCCAGTTCAGCTGCTGGGGGCGCGCAAGGAGATTCGTGAGCTTGAGCTGAACCGTGAAGATGCGAAAGTCTTGGTAGGGTTGGTATCTTCCTACGGACTTCTCATGAATCGTGACCGCTTGAACCTCTGCTTCAAGGCCACTGACATCGAAGGGTTTTCCAAACTCGACTTTCACCTCGCTTAGAAGCTCTAGGCCATCCGGGCTGAAGGTGGTCTTCATCTTGCCAATCTGCTCGCTGAGATCGTAGCGCAGGACGGCTCCTGAGCCACGCTGGACGATTATTTTGCGAATCGGCCCCATCGCATAGATTGGGAGAACGACTTGTAGGCGGACTTTCTGTGCGGGCTTTAGTGCTGTCTGGTAGGACTTGCCATTTTCTGGCTGGTAGAGCGGCCCACTTGCCAGGAAGTTCTTGTCATCTGGCGAGACTGCCGTAAACTTGAACGCGCTGGAGTTTACCGTCATGTCCGTCGTCTTTTGCGGGTTCTGAACCGTGAAGGTGAGTAAGAGAAGCCGCTGATCTTTTCCCGCAACCACAGTAGCCTCGGGAGTTTTATAGAAAGGAGCCACCTGCGCCGACTCCAGGGTGAAGTGTAGCTCGCGGTCTTTCTCTCCAAGCTGATAGGTGATGCCCAGCTTGCCATTATCGCCGGGAAGCTGTGCGGTTCCCTTGGTAGGTGCTAGGCTACCTTGCCTCGATTTCGCGGGCTTGGGTTTGACTTGTGCGACACTCACCGAAGTGCAGGCAACAAGCATTCCGAGAGTAGCAGTGAAAGAGACAAGATATTTTTTTCGGAGTACTTTCATAGTGGGTCTACTATACCTTGATCGTGTTTTAATCGTCAATTATCAGATCAGATGATCCAACTATTAGGTATAAAGACGCAATGTCTCGCGCCTTCACGCTTATTGAGCTACTGGTGGTGATCGCCATTATCGCGATTCTGGCAGCGATTCTCTTCCCGGTCTTTGGGCAAGCGCGAGAGAAGGCCCGCCAGAGCTCCTGCCTCTCGAATGCCAAGCAGCTTGGCCTCGCGATTGTGATGTACCGCCAGGACTACGACCAGGTCAACCCACGCCATCGATTATGCCCTGATCGTGTCGGCGATGCGCTCTGCTCCACAGCCAGCCCGACCGTCTCGACCGGCTCCAACGAGACCTGGTGGGCTCCCTACGACAATGCCATCTCGCCCGAGCCGCCGAGCCCCGCGAGCGTTCAATATAACACGGCAACCAAAGCGGGGATGCTCCAGCCCTACGCCAAAAATATGGCGATCTTCAAGTGCCCCAGCTACCCGCAAGGCCAAGTGGGCTACGCCATGAGCTATATCACCGCCGGGCCGATGGGAAAGCCCGATGCGGAAGTAACGAATCCGAGCGCGATGTTTGTCTGGGATCATGCTCGCACGCCCGGCTGTGCCGACACACGCACGGGCAATACGGGGCCTGTCTGGGGAATCTTCCCCGTGCGCGCAGACACGGCCCACACCCACTACCCCACTCGGCACAGCGGCGGCTTCACGACCCTCCGCTACGATGGCAGCGCCAAGTGGCGCAAGCCCGAGAGCCTGAGTGCCGTCGATTTTACCGCCGTCCCTTAGAGGGTAGATGTCTTCAGAGAATAGATGTCTTCTCGTCTTTCCCTGCGCTGGCTCGGCTGGAGCGGGCCAACGGCGCTCTGGTTGCGCGTGTTCAGTGCGGCGAGGACATTTCTCAATGAAATCCGCGAGCAGCGCTATCGGGAGCCTACAGAAGCGCCATAAAGGCGGTGGCAGCGTGCGAGAGTGCCTCGCCGGAGCGCCAGACGAGCGCAAGTGTCCGGGTGGGGCGGGGCTCGGCGAGCTCGACAATCACGGTGCCGGGCGGTGGGCTCAGCGCGAGGCGGGGAAGCAAGGCGATTCCGAGTCCGGCAGCCACGAGGGCTTGCATTCCGCCTGCTGAGCCGGAGACGCAGGCAATGCGCGGGGTAAATCCCGCCGCCAGACACGCCGCAAAGATCGGGTGCTCCGGCGACTGCCCCTCCGGAACCCAGACCCAGCTCTCGCCCGAGAGCGAGGCCAGCGTGGGCGTGGTAACTGCTAAGGCATGTGCCTCGGGGACGATCAAGGCAAGCTCCTCGGTTAATAAACTCCTCTGCTCTAGGCCGTCGAGGGCGCACGGCAGGTGCACCACGCCCAGATCCGCACGGCCTGCCAGTACAGCCTCAGCGATGGCACGCGCAGGGACGGCCTCGTGTACGGAGATGCTAATGCCGGGATGTGCCGCACGAAAGCGAGCAAGGAGGGGAGGGAGTAAGTGCTGGCTTGGTGTCGGAAGCGTCCAGAGGCTTAGCTTCCCCGCCTCCAGCCCCACGACGCGCCGCACGCCCAGCCGCGCCTCTTCCTCCAGCGCGATCAGCCGCCCGGCATAGCCCAGAAGCGCCTCACCAGCATCTGTGAGCTGGACGCTTCGACCCCGGCGGTGAAAGAGACTCGTCCCCAGCTCCTTCTCCAGCGCTGCGATCTGCGCCGAGAGTGAGGGCTGCGCGATATGGCACTGGGCCGCCGCCTGTGTGAAGTTGAGCTGCCGGGCTGCAGCCACAAAGTAACGAAGTTGAAAAAGCTCCATAACGATTTAGTCTATTGTGCAATATTTGGCACGGAATCTGCTTAAGCTCTCTCTCATGAGAATTACCTGGCATCCCGACTTTGAATCAAACCGTCCCCTGAAGACGCATTCTTCTTCCCCAACATGGCACAAGGGGGCAGAGAGTACCCATCCGGGTATAGATAAAATTGAGCAGGAAGTGATCCTGATGGCCTCCGTCGCCACTGCGGAGCTTACCAACTGCCGTGTCACGCAGGGTAGTGTGGGGGATTCCTCGACCTTTGTGCACTTTCTGGCCGACATGGAGCTGTTTGAGGGGCGCTTTCGCAGCATCTTACTCGACCCATCGCTGAGCCACTATCAGACCGCACGCCTCAACCGGATCTTCCGCGCGTACCAGCAGCTCCGTCCGGTCGGCCAGCTCCGCCGCCATATTGAGTTTCCCCTTCTGTCTATCACCGAGCACAATAACTTTATCCGGATGGAGCTGGGCAAGGCTGTCGGTGCGGTGACTCTTCTGGGCCACAAGTGTATCCACAGCATGCGCGAGCCCGGCTGGGCAGGGTTTATGGAAGCCCAAGTAGCCAACGAGCAGGCGGAGGCGCAGGTGCAAGAGACCCGGAAGCGTCTTCTTGCTGTGCTCTCACCAGGAGCCTTTCGCGCTGCCCAAGCGGCACTATTTGCTCTTGAAGTCGCCTGTGTCGCATTCCATGGGATCGCTAAAGATCACTCCGAGATTCTTTGCCCCGAGGCGATCAACAAGATGGGGAACCTGCTGCCACGGACACTCCAGTACTGATGTAGACGACGTTTCAATAGACAGTACGACCCCTCACATGCTATAATCGGCACGGTCAGGGGGTAGTTTTTTTTTGGGCACAACAGCAGCAATCGTTCTAGCAGCGGGCAAGTCTACACGGATGCGCTCCAAGCTCTCCAAGGTGCTTCATGCCGTCTGTGGAAAACCGGTTCTTTTTCATATTTTAGAGGCGCTTGCTGCCGCTGGGGCCGAGCGCCGCATTGTCGTGATTGGCCACGAAGGTGAGATGGTAAAAGCGCGTGTCGAGGCCGCCTACGCTGGGCAGAACATTGAGTTTGTTTGGCAGCACAACCCCAAGGGCACAGGCCACGCCACTCAGCAAGCTGAAGAGGCCCTCGCCGACCACGATGGACCGGTCTTGGTCGTCCCCGGCGATGCTCCACTGCTCTCCGCCGATGTTCTCAGTGAGCTCCTGACGGCCCACACGGGCGGTGCGACACTTCTTTCTGCGATCTTAGACGACGCGGGAAGCTACGGGCGGATTGTGCGGGCTACCGATGGCTCTGTGGAGGCAATTGTCGAGGCGAAAGACGCGACGCCGGAGCAAAAGGCAATCCGTGAGATGAACGCGGCGGTCTATGTCTTTGACAGCAAGTCGCTCTTTGCGCGGCTGAAGAACCTGACGCCCAACAACGCCCAAGGGGAGCTGTACTTAACCGATGTGATCGGAATGACCCGCGCCGCCGGAGAGCCCGTGCGCGCCGTGGTCGCCAAAGACAACAACGTGACCCTCGGGATCAACACCCGTGTCGAGCTAGCCGAGCTCAACGAGATCCTCAGAAAGCAGCTCTTGCGCGAGCTGATGCTCTCAGGTGTGACGGTCCTAGACCCGGCGACGACCTATGTCGAGGTGGGCGTGACGGTCGGGCAGGACACGGTGCTCCATCCGGGAACCCACCTGCGCGGCGCAACGACGATTGGGGAGGACTGCATCATCGGCCCCTACACCGTGATTACGGACTCCACCGTGGGCAATGGCTGTAAAGTCGGGCCTTTTGCACAGCTTCGTGGCAAGGCAGTTCTTGGTGATAAGTGCAAGATTGGTAACTTTGTCGAAGTCAAAAACGGCAAGCTCGCCACGAATGTCTCGGCGTCGCACCTGGCCTACCTGGGCGACACGGAGATCGGAGCGGGGACGAATATTGGGGCCGGGACGATCATCTGCAACTATGACGGCTTCACCAAGAGCAAGACAATTATCGGCGCAGATGCCTTTATTGGTAGCAACTCCACACTCGTCGCCCCCGTCACCATCGGCGATGGGGCACTGACTGCGGCAGGCTCCGTGATCACCAAAGATGTCCCCGCGGAGGCAATTGCCATTGCGCGGGAACAGCAGAGCAACCTAGAAGGGGCGGAGACGATCCGCCGCGAGCGAAGGCGAAAAGAGCGAGAAAATGGCTAGAAAAGCGCTTCCTATCGGCAAGAACCTGCGTATCTTTGCGGGCAGTGGTAACCCGGCTCTGGCGACCTCCATCTCCCAGGAGCTTGGGGTTCCGATGGGCAAGATGCTCCTCACCCGCTTTGCCGACGGCGAGATCCGTGTTCAGGTGGACGAGTCTGCACGGGGGATGGATGTCTTTCTGATCCAGCCGACCTGTATGCCCGTCAATGACAACATGATGGAGCTGCTGATCTTGCTAGATGCGTTTCGGCGTGCCTCGGCGCAGCGTATCACGGTGGTGCTTCCCTACTACGGCTACGCCCGCCAGGACAAGAAAATCAAGCCTCGCGAGCCCGTCACCGCACGCCTTGTCGCGGATCTCATCTCGGAGTCGGGGGCGAACCGTGTGGTCTGTGTAGACTTGCATGCCAAGCAGATCCAGGGCTTCTTTCGCCTCCCCGTGGATCATCTCTACGCGGGGCCGATTCTAGGGGCGCACTTTAAAGAGATCGGGCTGGTCAATGGCGATACTTGTGTTGTCTCTCCCGATGAGGGCGGCGTCACCCGCGCCCGCACGCTCGCCGAGACCCTCCAAGCACCCCTTGCCATTATCTCCAAGCGTCGCCCCTCACCCAATAAAGTTGAGATCACTGAGATCATCGGGGATGTTTTTGGCAAGAACTGCATTATCATTGACGACATGATTGACACCGGCGGCTCAATTGTTGGAGGCGCACAAGCCCTCATCGCCCGTGGTGCCGCATCAGTCACCGCCTGCTGCACCCATGGCGTTCTGTCCGAGCCCGCCATAGATCGCATCAGCGCCAGCCCCATCGAGCGTGTCGTCCTCACCGACACTGTCCCTTTCCGCTACTACGACCACCCCGCCGCCGCCAAGTTCACCGTTCTCTCCGTCGCCGAGCTTTTAGCCGACGCTATCCGCCGCATCCACTGTGACGACTCCATCAGCGAGCTCTTCGAGAAGCAGTGGTAGCATAGGCACATGAAAAAAGAGATTCGTAACAGCCTGATTTATTTTGGGGTGCTGATGCTGATGTTGGTGGCTGGAATTACCATTGCTCTGCTACGCGGAAATGGCAAGTAGTTGAGGGAGCCTGTGGATAACTTGGCACTTATCCACAGGTTATCCACAGGCGATAGAGCAAGCATGAAACTAATTGTCGGGCTGGGGAATCCTGGAACCACCTACGCAAAAACGCGGCATAACATTGGCTTTGAGCTAGTTGACGCGCTCGCCAAAGCCCACGGGATTGCGCTCACCAACCGGCGCGATAAAGCCGTCACCGGGCGCGGCACGATCGCTGGGCAGGCCGTGATGCTGGTCAAGCCGCAGACCTACATGAACCTCTCAGGCGATGCCGTGAGTGCAATTGCCGCCAAAGAAAACATCGAGCGCGGCGCTATCTTAGTGATCTGCGACGACATCAACCTACCGCCGGGCCGGATGCGCCTGCGCTCCAGCGGCTCTGCGGGCGGACAGAACGGCCTCAAGGATCTTATTGCCAAACTAGAAGGTGAGGACTTCCCACGCCTGCGCATCGGCGTCGGGGCACCGCCTGCTTCGGGTAGCGAGCAGGTCAGCTGGGTACTCTCCAAGTTTGGCCCTGCCGACCGCAAGCTCATGGACGAAGTGCTCATCGCCGCCATGGGAGCCGCCGAGCTCTGGCTGGGTGAGGGCACGCTTGCGGCGGCCAATCGTTTCAATGGTTTGGTGGTAACGGTTTGATCGGGGCCTAAAAGTCCCCGTCTCAGGCCGCGCAAGCGCGAAGCGGGCCGAGCCCGCAGAGAAGCCGATTCTACGCGGTCGCGGGCCGCTTCGCCGAAGGCGGCTCAGGCGGGGACTTTCAGGCCCTGACTACTGCGCCGTCCAGCCGCCGTCTACAAAGAGTGTCGTTCCCGTGACAAAGCTGGCGGCATCGGAGGCTAAAAAGACAGCGCTTCCGGTGATCTCATGGAGCTCGCCCCAGCGGCCCATGGGGATCTTGGCCACAAATGCGGCGTAGGCTTCGGGGTTCTCCAAAAGAGGCTTGTTCATGTCCGTGGCAAACGGGCCGGGGCAGATCGCGTTGACCGTGACGCCCTTGGTCGCGTACTCCAGCGCCAAGACGCGCGTCATGCCTAAGATCGCGGCTTTGGACGACGCGTAGGGAATCCGCCCCGCCACCCCGATCACCGAGAGAATCGAGCCCAGGTTGATCACCCGCCCCCAGCCGCGCTCGGCCATTCCTGGCGCAAACTGCTTGGAGACTAAGAACGGCGCTTTCAGATTGACGTTAATGACCGCATCGAACTCGGCCTCGGTGAGATCCGCGATCCCGCCGCGAATATTGACCCCGGCATTGTTGACCAGAATGTCCACGGGCCCGCCCAGCCCAAGCTCAATTGCCCTGGCCATCGCGGCCACTTCCGAAGCGCTGGTCACATCGGCAGCAAACGGGACAATGTGCCGCCCGGTTGCCTCCGAAATCTCGGCGGCAGCGCTGTCCACATCTGCCTGCGTCCGGCTCACCACCGCCACATCCGCCCCCGCCTCGGCCAGCGCCTGCGCCATCACACGCCCCAGCCCCTTGCCCCCGCCCGTCACCAGCGCCCGACGACCGTCGAGGCGAAACAAATCCAGAACCGTCTTACTCATGCCCACCATTATAGTCCACGTCGAGGAGGCTCGTCAGGAAGGTCTGGATATCGGCGATGCTCTGCGGGGAGACTTCGTGGCCCATGGGGTACTCTTTGTAGGTCATCAGCACCGGGTAGCGCTTGAGCTCGGCCTGAATGGCCCGGCCCTGGTCAATGGGGAGGACACTATCGTAGAGGCCGTGGGTGACGAAGACAGGCTTGCCGACAAGCTGCATGTAGTGGGCTGCCTGCGTCGCGGCCTCGGGGATCAGCCGACCGCTCATCAAGACCGCTGCGTGGAGGCACTCGGGACGGGTGAGAAGTAGCAGGAGGGCCATCGCCGCCCCTTGGGAAAACCCCATCAAGACGGTCTGGTTGGGATCGGTGCCGTAGTGCCGGTGACACTCCTGGATAAATATCTCCAGGGTCTCCGCACTCTCAAAGGCGATATCTTCCTCGAACTCAAGGCCGTCTTCGTGGAAGGTGATGGGGTACCAGCCCCAGCCGCCGCCGTGACGAAGCGGCGCACGGACGGAGACAACCGTGTAGCGCGGGTCGAGCCAGGGAGAGAGCCCAAAGAGATCCTCTTCATGGGAGCCAACCCCGTGAAGCAGAACGAGAAGCGGGGGACGTGCTCCTTCGGCTTGTCGCACCCGATGGATGAGCGAAAACGACATGCCTATATGGTATCGTAAAATTCGTGCAAGAGACCGAGGAAAAACCAGCGAATGCGGAGCAAGTTCTCAAGACCTTAGGAGAGCGCTGGCGTGGCGCGCTGACACTGCAGTACCGCTCACAGCTCGTGCTAAGCCACCAAGGCGAGCCAGGGCTACGGGGGACGCTTCAGGTAATGCTCCGTCGCCCTCACCTCGCGCGCATTGAAGTGCGCGTGGACAAAGCCGAGTTTTGTTGCCTGCGTGTCTGCGATGGCCGCGTGATCTGGCAGCGCAACCAGGGCGTCCCCCTCCGGCCTGCCCACACCCAAAGGCATGCGTTTCAGGATACGGTGATGTCGGGGATTCTCCACCCCTTAGACGAAGCCTCTTACTCGGTGGATCAGTTTCTCGCTCCCGTGCCCTTCTGGCTTCCCGGCAAAGACACCACGCGCACAGCCAAGCGCCGAAAAGAGAGAGACCGGGAGCTTTTTGTGGTGACACAGACCCAAGGGACGAGCATGGACACCTTGACACTGGATGCGAAAAACTACGCGCCGATCTGTCTGGTGCGTGTGGGCGATCACGGCGGGACGATCCAAGAGCTTCTCCGTGAGGAGTTTACCGAGGTTCAGCTGGGTGGCCCGCTTCCCCCGAGTCTGTTTCGCTGGAACAAAGAGGACGAGCAGCGGCGATGAGAGGATAAGCAGCGGAGATGAACAGTAAGCACCCTGCCTACGAGGCCGCCGAGCGCCTCCTCAAGCCTGTGGGCCGCCGTGAGACGGGGCAGTATCTCGTGGAGGACATCCACCTGGTACGACAAGCACTCGTCGCCCCAGAGACAGCGGTCAGCGCTGCCTACTGCCTCCCAGGCGATGTGGCCGAGCTAGAGCCGCTCTGCGTGGCGCGTGGGATCCCACTCTACGTCCTGACAAGCGGACTCCTGCAAAAGCTCACCGGCACAGGCTACGAAACCGCCGTCAGCGCGATTGCCATCGTCCAGCAGCGCCTCGTCAAGCCCACCGAGCTGCTTTCTGAAAACGCCCTGATTCTCTGCGGCGAGCGCATTCAAGACCCGCGCAATGTCGGCGTCCTGATCCGCACCGCCGATGCGCTGGGCTGCTCCGGGCTCCTGCTCTCCGCAGGAAGCGCCGAGCCTTTCTCACGCCAAGCCGTGCGCTCGACCACGGGGAGTATCCTGCGCCTGCCCATCGCCCTTGCCTCTGACCTCGCTGCGGTTTTAACCACGCTGCGTGCGCAAGGAGCCACCGTGATTGCCTCATCGGGAGCCGCCACTAAGACCGCCGCTGAGGCCGATCTGACGCGTCGCCCCCTCGTGATCGTGATGGGAAATGAGCAAGAAGGCATCTCGGAAGCCGTCGCCAGTGCCAGTAGCGCCGTCGTGCGGCTTCCCATGGCTCCAAACACCGGCGCAGACTCCTACAATGTCACCGTCGCCGCCGGAATGCTCTTGTACGAAGCGATTCGCATGGTAAAATAATATCCGGCGCGGAGAGGTGAGCGGAATGGTATCGCCACCGCCTTGAAAGCGGTCTCACCCCTGAACGGGTGTGCGGGTTCGAATCCTGTCCTCTCCGCCTTTTCCGCCGATTGAAATCGGCGTCTGTGGGCTTCCAGCCAAAAAGTCGCTCCGCGACTGAAACCAATTCTTCGACCTGAGCCACTTGAGCTTCTTGCCTGGGCTACTCAGCAACCGAACCACGCCTACCCAACGTAAAAAGCGCCCCGCAATTGAGGAAATACTTCCCCAATCGCGGAGCGATTTCTCAGCCGAGGCACGAGGCTTTTACACGCCGATTTCAATCGGCGGGCCCTATGGCTAGATTAGCCCACGGAAAGATTTGACGCCGCCGTCGTAGCCGGGGAAGAGTTTTTCTAGGCTACTCACCCCAAGGTGCTTCATGGCGACTTCTCCAAAGACGGCGCGGAAGTCGGTTGTCAGTGCTAGATCGCGGTTTTCGTAGAGCTTCTCGGGAGCGAGGCCGGGCCAGTCGCCGTAGACCTTGCCGCCTTTGATTGCCCCGCCGAGTGCAAAGAAGCAGGTCGCGTGGCCGTGATCGGTGCCGCCGGTGCCATTTTGCTTGACGGTTCGCCCGAACTCACTCATGGTCAGCACCACCACATCGTCCATTTTGTCGCCCAGATCGGTGTAGAGCGCGGCAAGCGCCTGCCCGACCTCACGGAGCTTGTTGGCGAGGTTGCCCTGCGTCGGAGCGCCGTTTTGGATCTGGTTGGCGTGCGTGTCCCAGCCGCCGATATCGGCGAAAGCGACTTCGACCCCCACATCGGCCTTGATCAGCTGCGCGATCTGCTTGAGCGACTCCCCGAGCTTGCCGTTGGGATAGCTGGCGTTGTTCGCGGGGGTGTAGCGCGCCGGATTGATTCCTTTGAGCATCTTGATCGCCTCGAAGCTCTCCTTGCCCGTGCCGTGCAAGACATCGCCGACCGCCTGGTCGTAGAGCGCCTCGAAGCCGCCTGCGACACTAGAGCCACTGGCGAGGGCGAAGCGGCTGGCCGACGGGTCGTTGATTCCAAAGGTGCGCAGATCGGGAATGGCGAGCGCTCCGGCATCGCCTTTCAGAGCCGTGGGCAGGCCGCCTCCCAGCGCGACGGCCTTAAACGGGGATTTTCCGGCTTTTACGTTGGCGCGATCCTCGGGGCAGAGCATTGCGGCGCGAGCCAGCCAGCCGTCGTGGACGGACTTACTGCCAGGTGTGCCGCTCTCCATGTAGTCCATCGCATCGAAGTGTGAGCGCGTGCTGCTGGGCGAGCCGCAGGCATGGACGGCGGCTAAGTGGCCGTCTTTGTAGATCTTGGCAAGTGGCTCCAGCGACGGATGCAGGCCAAAGAAGCCATCTAAGTCCACGACTTGGTTGCGCGGAATGGCGATATTGGGCCGGGCGCGATAGAGCTCCGCCTCGCCGTGGGGCACCACGACCGAGAGACCGTCGGCAGCGCCTCGCATAAACACACAGACAAGCGTCTTCTTTTTCTTGCCTGTGCCCTGCGCCAGCGCCGCCCGCTGCAAAAACGATGGCCCTAGCATCGGAGCCAGCCCGACGGAGGCTAGAGCCACCCCGCCATTTTTCAGAAACAATCGTCGTGATACGTTCATAATATGCCTTTCCCCCTCCTCCCAGGATTGGGAGGAGGGGCTAGGGGAGGAGGGTCATCTCCGCTGGAACTCGGGGGAGCCCAGGATCAGTGCGGCGAGGCGCTTGGCTGAGAACTCATCGCCTTCGGTTTGTTTTTGCAGCGTTTTTATCGTTGCCGCCGAGAGTGAGCCGCCCGTGAGCTGCTCACCGAGAAGCTCGATCATGATGGGAGTAGGCTTGCTGGGCGTCTCGGAGAACGGCATCGCGCCACTCAGATCCGCGTCGCTGATGCGGCCATTGACCAGTGCGAGCGCGTAGTTGATGCGGCCGATAAGCGCCCCGCTGGAAACCCACTTGCTGGAGTCTTCTGGGTAGCCTGTGGGGAAAGCGTAGTTAAAGAGCGGCTGTCCCAGAAGGCCAATCTGACCTGCGAGGAGCCGCTGATTGGTCTGGCCACCGCCATTGGGCGCAAAGATATTGATCCCCGCTCCCTGCCGCATGCCTGCCATACCCCCACCAAATGGGCCCGACGCAGCAGGCGGCGCGGTCTCCACCGTGGCTCCTAAGGCGCGTGCGGCGGAGACAACAAACTCAAAGGGAGATTTGACTTTGGATTTATACGCCGCCGCGCTGAAGAACTCTGTGCTGCTGGTGATCGTGGTGAGAATCTCGCGGATGTCGCCGTCGGTGCGCTTCCAAGTCGCCACGCACTTGTCTACCAGGCTCGCAGGGGGATTGTCTGAGACAAACCGGCGGCACAGCTTGGTGGAGATATTCTTGATGGTCGCCGGGTGGCTGGCAAGGACTTCGAGCATCTTCTCGCCTTCTTCTTGCCCGCCGCCTGCGGGGAATTTTATGCCCAGCACTTCTTTCTCGTTTCTATCGTGGAGGTTTGCGTGGAACTCAAACTCGCCGCCATAGCGTCCGCCGCGCACGCCCCAGCCGGTGAGGCAGCGTGCCAGCTCGGTGACATCGCGTTGCGTGTAGCCGCCGTCCACGCCCAGCGTGTGAAGCTCCATGACTTCCCGGGCGTAGTTCTCGTTCAGGCCCTGTTTCTGGCGTTGCGCCAGCGCGGGTCGGTTGGGCATTCCCTGGCCCGAGAGGCGCTCGTAGGCTTGCTCTTCGGTGATATTTTGGTTCTTGGCGATCTCCCGCACCCGCGCCATCATCTGCATGGCAGGTGCAAGGCCACGCTCGGCGCCCTGGCGAACCTGAGCAAAACTAAACTGTGGGCGACGGCTGTCGGACATGCGCTCGGGCTGTGCGGCGACGGACTGTGCGTTGTCAAGATAGAGCATCATCGCGGCGGAGTGTGCGGAGGCGGAGAGGAGCTCTTTGAACTTGCCCAGCACATGGGGCCGGATCGCCTGCTCTTCGTCAATGACCTTAGCGGCCCGAACTTTGGTGGCGTCAATATTGAAGTGATTGCTCCAGAAATCCACTAAGACTTCCTGAAGCTGCTTCTCGCTCTCCACAGCGCGCACCAGCTTGTTCATCACCAGCTGCGAGCCTGCCTCATTGACTTTTTGCCGCGCCAGCTGCCCTTCTTGAAGCTGCTTACGCTCGTCCGGAGTGGCATTGCGCATGACCTCAAGAAATCCTTGGGCTTGCTGCTGTTGGGGCGGTGGTGTGCCGGTTTGTGCGGCGGTGACTCCATTTTGGATGGCTTGTGATGCTCCCGTTGCGCCTCGCTGGGAGAGCTGGCTCTGTAGCTGCAAGAGGCGGGCGTTGTTCCTTTGAACATTACGCTCCATCTCCGCAAGGTCAGAGCCGGTCAGCTTAAGGGCCTCATAGCCTGCCGTCTTTCGCGCCACGGCTTCGTCTTTAAGCTGCTCGGGGTGAAGCTGCTGGTTGATATACGCCTTGAGCCCAAGCTTCTTGACCTGCTGAATATCGCCGGGGCGCGGCCCAAACCCCAAGCGGTTGAGCGTGTGGACGATGCGTTGCTCTTCCGTAAGAGGTTTATCGGCACTCCGTGATGGGATCGTCGTTCCTAGCATTAGTGCTAAGAGTGAGTAGAAGACTTTCATGGCGTTTAGGACGAGAGCCTTGGGTGGGAAGTTCAGCAAAAAAAATGCCACCTGACAGCGCCAGGTGGCTTAGAGTAGGAATGGAGAGTAGGATACTAGAGAAAACGGTGACACAGCGGCTAGGGAATCATAAGCCGTTGCGCGAGTTCGACACTGGTCGGAGGCGGTGCATTCATCAGGCGAGTTAGCCCCGTCTCTTCCAGTGTCACTTTGAGATCGGGGGAGGGCTCGATGTTCCAGGCGACTCCTACCATTTGAGCGACGCGGGCAAAGGTGACGAGAGTGGCGACGCCCGCAGGTTCCACAAAATCAAGTGGCCTGAGATCCAGTGTTAGGTGCAGGGGGCGCTCGCCCAAAGCACTAAAGATAGTATCCCGAAATGAGAGAATGGTATTGAGATCCAGCCGTCCTGTTGCAGTGAGTGATAGGCTTCTATCGGTCTGCCAGCTCTGGCTTACCGCGAGGAGATGCGCAGGAACCTGGGCGGTAGGCCGCCCTCGTCGAGGAACAGAAAAGACAGGTCGAGATTGCCCCGTCTCCGCATCGTGAAATACACAGTCGTTCATGCTGTGCACTACTGCAACATTAATGCCTTAACGTCAAATCGTGCAAAAAATACCGTGCCTTCATCAGGATAATACAGCATCCACGACAGGGTAGATGTGATATGACCATCACACCGTACAGAAAAACTAACAGCTTGGCGAATTACGGGCTGAAAATCTCATAGAAAAACTCGTATGATTACGAGGATAAAGCTTTAACAGATCTCTTGGCTCAAGCCGATCACCTTTAGGGCAAGTTACATTGCCCCGTGTTCAACCTCGTCTAAACTTCAACCCGATTTATGTTAAACCGTACGGTGCTGACCAAGCTTGGTAGTTTGGTGGATCGAACCAGATTTCCAGTGAGTGCCTTGCCCCCTCTGGGGTGTGTCTGTCAAAAGCTGAAGGTAGTTCCTGATCCTAAGGTGACGAACCCTTAAGACGAAAACTCTTCACGATGTTATCAAGCAAAAAGCAAACATGTAAGAGGAAAAGACAGAAACGAAAAAAATGCAACGATTCGACACTGATACCAAAAAAGGTTCCCGATTCCTCTTCCGGTCCAGCTACCCCTAGAAGGTCAGGCACGTCAGGTTGCCGAAGAGCTTGTCAGCGCTCCGTTTGAACGCGACAGGGGAGTCGCTTAGCAATCCCAAAGCCCTCCGAAGCGAGATTGACGTTCGGCTAGGACGGTTTCAATTTATCCTAACTTGATATATCATAAGGTTTTTAATGCCTCTTCTGAGCCTAATACAATATTGTAAATCACGATTTTTAGATATGGTATCTCTTTATTGGAATAATATTGACAAATTTTCAATATACCGTTACACTGTAAGTTGCAGTTAAGAGATGGGAAAAATTAAAGTTTAATAATCTTTAGTCAAAAGCCGCATTTCATGTTTGTGATTCATCACAGGAGACACATATGTTTCTGTCTGATTTGAAAGAAAACTTTTTTGGGTGTCTTCGTGCATCCGAAATTGCTTTTTTCTTTTCCAGCAAAGTTGTTTGTGGAAAAAATATACTCTGAGAGGGTAGTCATGTCTTATCGAAAATTCAGCCTAGGTAAAACACGCCAGGCATTTACACTTATCGAACTCTTAGTCGTCATCGCGATCATCGCGATTCTCGCCGCCATTCTCTTCCCTGTCTTTGCACAGGCTCGCGAGAAAGCTCGTCAGGCCTCCTGTATCTCCAACTTCAAGCAAGGTGCGCTTGGGATCATGATGTACATGCAAGACTACGATGAAGCATTTCCCGTAATGACTGCTGAGTACGGTGTCTGGACACCACAACCGAACTGGGCATGGGGGCAGATGGTCTTTCCCTATATCAAGAACTGGCAGATTCACCGCTGTCCCTCTAATGGAACCGCTACTGAGGCTGTGGTCTCTGAAGGTGCAACCAATCCTTTAACTAGAGAGTTTAACTATGCACTTCACTCCGGGCTCGGCTTCAACTACATGCACCTGACGCCTTTCACCACGGCTGTTGGTCCTGCTGGAGGAAATCTCTTCAGCCCGCAGACAAATGCCGCTGTTGGACAGCCGGCAGCTACCATTATGCTTGCTGATTCGATCTGGGATAAAGCAGGCACCGCTCCAGCAGGTGGGGGTAACTGGTTTATTGAAGCACCTTGTTTTCAAAATTCAGGAACGGCTTACTGGTTTGGTGGCTGGCGGATTGATACCGCTACCGATTGGTTGCAATTTGGTGGTACACATCCGTTTCACCAACAGAGTGTGACAGTTGCTTATGTTGATGGACATGTTAAAGCAACTCGTATTGGGGATTTGGCTAAGGGATGTAATGTCCGTACCAAAACTCTCACGGATCCTACTGCGGCAAATGGGATCACAAATGAGTATCTTTGGGATCGTCTGTAGAGTTAAATAGGAGAAAAGTGACAATGAAGCGTCTTATGTGTGTGGTTTGCCTCGTTGCTTTAGGAGTGCTAATGGCGGGTTGTCCTTCCAATGAGCCCCCAAAGCCTGAGGAAGTGCAGTCTAAGAGTGAGATGAATAAACCTAATACGGGTAATCCGAATGAGCCTGCCCCCGGGGCAGTGACTCCTGGGCAAGTTGCGATGCCTGGACCTCCCGGTAAGGGACGTAAGTAAGGACATTGCTTGTCCGGTTCTTAAGCGGCGCAGAGCTCCGGCTCTGCGCCGCTTTTGCGACAATAGAGCATGAGTTTATGGCTGGCGTTTTGTTGTGTTAGGACGGCTGCAAGTTGTCCTGAGTTGATGCATCGCGAGGCTCTTAATGCCGCATAGGATATAAAATAAGGATTTTATATCGCGAATTATAGGTCATGAATCCGTTTTTAAAGAGACTACTTGACAAATTTTCAATATCACGTTAGACTGTCGCATCTCTAAGAGGTGGGCAACATTAAAGCTTAAAAACCTTTAGTCAAAAGCCGCACTTCATGTTTGTTATTTATCACGGGAGACACATGCGTTTACGCTGGTTCGAAAGAGAAACAGTTTTCGGGTGTCGTCGTGCGTCCTACTACTTTTTCTTTTCCAGCAAAGTTGTTTGTGAAAAAAATATACTCCGAGAGGGTAGTCATGTCTTATCGAAAATTAAGCCTAGGTAAAACACGCCAGGCATTTACACTTATCGAACTCTTAGTCGTCATCGCGATCATCGCGATTCTCGCCGCCATTCTCTTCCCTGTCTTTGCACAGGCTCGTGCCAAGGCCCGCTCCATCACCTGTGTGAGCAACGTCAAGCAAGCCGCTCTTGGTGTGCTGATGTACGTCCAGGACTACGATGAAATGCTACCGCAGCTGGACAACGACCGCACCGCTGGTCATACACCGGACTGGGGCACCCCGGGCAATATCCAGACCTGGGGCAACCACATGTTCTTGGGAGTTGTTCAGCCCTACCTGAAAAACTGGGACTTCACCGTCTGCCCTGAAGCCGGCAAGACCAACTGGAAGATCGCGATTCCTGATGGTTCCGTTGCAGGTGCCCCCTACGTCCAAGCCATGGACGACGCCGGTTACTACGCCAGCTCCTTCTCCAAGATCGCCGTGAATATTCTGCTTGTCGAGTGGGGAGCCCGTGGATCTACGGCAGCGATCGCTCGCCCTGCGGAGACCACCATGCTCGTGGCCGACTCTGTCTGGGACAACACGGGTGTCGCGATTTCACAGGCAGTGGGTAACACCGGTGTCTGGCCGGAGAACGAAGCGGGTGGCTGTGTTGGTCTCGGAGGACAGGGCTGGACCTGGTACCTGCACTCCAACACCAAGGGTCGTGGCGGAAGCCGCGCGGCAGTGGAGTCGGGTCGCGCCAATGTTGCCTTCGTCGATGGGCACGTAAAATCCATGGATCGCAACAATCTGGAGCGCTGTGACTTTAGCCCCGCCGCCAATGCACGAATCTTCACGTACTGGGAGTACCGCTTCTAGAATGAAAAAATCACTCTCTATCGCGCTTCTTATCGCGCTTCTGGTGTTGCCACTTTTTGGCTGCAGCAACAGCGCCGACGAGGCACCACCCCCGCCCCCGAAAGGGGCTGGTGATAACAACTCTCCCGAGGCCAAAGCGGCTAAGGGGCTTGCACCACCTGACAGTGGCATGCCTCCTCCGGGTGGTGGAATGGGACTGAAGGGCAAGCGTTAGTCGCTGTCCGAGCAAGTTAATGCGGCGCAGAGCTTCGGCTCTGCGCCGTTTTTGTTACAATAGAGCATGAGTTTACGGCTGGCGTTTTATGGGGCATCACTAACCGAGCTACTTTCTGGGCTGGAGCGCCTTGCACAGGCAGGGGTAAAGACTCAGCTCTATCTTTCCTCACCGACGAGCCTTCCTGCGGATTTAGAAGTGCTGGGTTTATTGTCCGAGAGTCCGGCGGCGTTGCTGCCCTTGCGTGTCCCCGTTCACCATGCCTTGGCAACGCCGGAGAGTCTAGGGGCGGTGCTGGCGCTCGGGGCTCGGGTGCTGGGCGCACAGGCGATTCCTCTTATCTTTGCCACGCCGCGTGAGGGGTATTTTGTTGCGTTTCGGGGGCTACACCGCCAGCTCTACCCCGAGTCACCGTGGGCGATTGCGCGCCAGGAAACGGATCTTGCTGTGCTACTCCATCAGCAGACAGAGTACTTCTCACTCTACGACATGAGCTGTTTGTACTTAGAGGCGGGACGCGAGGCGGTTCGGACACGCCTCAAAGAGATCCAGGGTGATCCTGAGCCATCTGTGATCTTTTTTGATTCTCTCACCACGGCGCACGAAGCGCTGGTGGGCGAGATCTTATGGGAGCAAAAGCCGCGCCTTGTTGTGGGCTCCGAAGGGGTTCAAACGGCACTACTGGCGGCCTGGGAAACGGCTCAGCTCCTCCCTGAGGTCGTGATGCTGACTCGCCCGGAGCCACTGGGCCAGCTTCTGGTTGCCCATGCCTCAGCCCTGCCCGAGTCCGTGGTGCAGCAAGACTGGGCACGTACGAATGGTTTCTTCTGCCATACTTTTCGTGATGCCCCTCGGGGGGTCAAGGTGGCGCAGGGAGCGCTCTCCGTAGGGCACAGTGTCTCGCTCTTTGCCGAAGACCCGGCACTGGGGCCAGAGCTGGCTCAGACGATTATTGCACTCCATCAGAAAAACCCACAGCGACGGCTCGTGCTTTCATCGTCGGTGGCGCTTGCCCCAGAGCTTGGCATTGAGGCGCTAGAGTGGGTTGCCGCGCTCGCCTCGGGCTGTCCACTCTGTCGGATCGTGGGTGGCCCACTGGAGGGCTGTGAGGTTGTGGTTCAGGCGGAGACGCTCGGGCCGGAGCCGTTTTTCCTGAAAGTGCGCCAGGGAATTGCTGTCTGAATCCGCCATTTGGGGGAGGCAGGGCACGGTTGCTTGCGGCACTATCAGGGTATGTCCGGTGAGCTTTGGGTATTGAGTGGCCTTGGGAGTATCGTGGTACTTTGGGGTGTACAGGGCCTAGGGAGCTGGTGGACAAATCTGCAGCAACAAGAGCAGATGGAAGCTGCCACCGTGGTACAGAAAGTCCTGGTTCACGAGCAGGGAAGTGGATGGGAGCCTGATGAGCGCTACGTCGTGACCTTCTCTCTCCCTGAGGGCGGTCGCCGCCACTTTGTGGTGACGGAGGTGCAGTACAAGCAGGTTTATGCTGGGCAGACGGGGCAGCTTCTCACACAAGGCTCTCAGTTTCGGAGCTTCACGCAGCTGAGCACGAAAATTAACTGAAGGAATTTTGGGGGTGACGGTCAATACTAGTGTTATGAAACGTACACTCGTGGCTTCTTTGCCGATCTCGTTGTTGTTCGCGCTTACCGGTTGCGGCGGCTCAGGCACGGCCATGGATAGTGCGAATCCGCCAGGCGGTCTGGCGACACGTGGCACAGCGGCAAGCATTGATCCCACCGCCGAGCCAGCAGGGGCGAGCGCGGCTCCTTTTACGCCCATTGGCCTCTTCGTCACCGGCACCGATGCCGTGACTCCTACCTGGGGCCATGTCTGGGCGACGGTCTATAAAGTCGAGGGCGTGGGCGCGGGTGAGAAAGATAAACCCGTCACGCTGTTTTCTAGTGGGGAAGGTCAGGTTCTAGATCTCACGCAGCCGGGCGCACTTCCGGGCGCAGGCGTGGCAGCCGCGAGCCTCGCTAGCATGACCCGAATCCGGGTCACCCTGGCACCATCGGTGCAGGCAACCAAGCCTGAGCAAAACGATGTCGAGACCATCAGCCTCGTGCCCGCCCTTCCCAAAGATGCGGAGGGGCGAGCCGTCGTGACTCTAACCCTCGCCAAGCCTTTTGAGGGAGGGACGTTGCCCCTCGCCGTAGATCTAACCAAGTTCGTCCCGCGCGACAATAAAGCGGGGCTAGAGCTGGTCCCAGGCGATGCTCCAAAGAAATCTCCCAGCCTGTCTGTGTCGGGTACCCTGCGCGGCGGTCTGCTTGTGCTGCCTGGCGGAGGACGACTGACGCTGGAGCTGAGCGGTGCACAGCTTGCCAACGCCGATGGCACACCAAAACCTAAGCCCACCGATGGCACTGCGGCACTTGCCGATGGGACACTCTCTGTAGATGGCAAGACCCTGACGGTCAGTCGCCTGACACTGGGCCGCCCCGAAGCCGCCGCGCTGGAAGGCACGACTGCTGATCTTGATCCGAAGCTGGGAACCTTTACTCTAACCCTGAGCCATGCGACCGGCATTCTGCCAACACGCCTCGCGGTCACCGCAACTCTTGCGGAGAAAGCCATTTTTCGGAGCCGTGGTGGGCTACTGCTTGCCTCGGATGAGTTTCTGACCGCGCTCAAAGACAAGTCCACGATGGTGCGTGTCGAAGGCACCTACGAGCCCGCCACCGGATCACTCTCCGTGCGACGCGGCTGGCTTCTGGGCAAGAGCGCGCGTGAGGCCACGGTGACCGGAACCCTCACCGCCGATGAGAAATCCGGCGCACTCTCCGTCACCGCTCCCACAGACTGGGATGGCTTTGCTCCCACCGAGAAACCCGTCGCCCTGACCACCACGACAGCAACAGCCTATCTCGACGAGAAAGGCGCGACGCTTACCGCAGAAGCCTTCAAAGCCGCGCTGAAAGAAAAATCCGCCCGCGCTCTTGGCCTGCTTGACGGCGATGGTCGGCTGGCCGTCACCAAGCTCACGCTCGTTGCGCCCCTGCCCAAGCCAACGCCGGAGCCTGAGCCAGAGAAGAAACCTACCGAGCCCACGCCGGACAAAAAACGTCCTCCCGCTATTACGGTGCCCGACAAAAAAGCCTCATGACCTACTGCGAGTTCGTGCGCTCTGGTAAGGCCCATCCGGTTCATGTCCACTACCACGACTCTGTCTACGGCTTCCCGGTCGAGAGCGACGATGCCCTCTTTGAGCGGCTAGTGCTAGAGATCAATCAGGCAGGGCTGAGCTGGGAGACGATCCTCAAGAAGCAAGAGGGCTTCCGTGCCGCTTACGAGAACTTTGAGATCGCCAAAGTCGCCGCCTACGGCGACACGGAGATCGCTCGCCTGCTCGCTGACCCGGGGATTATCCGCAATCGCCTCAAAGTACGGGCTGCGATCAACAATGCCCAGAAGATCTTAGAGCTTCAGGCCACGCACGGGAGCTTCAAGGCCTGGCTGGATGCGCATCACCCGCAAGAAAAAGCCGCTTGGGTAGCGCTCTTCAAGAAGACGTTCACCTTCACCGGCGGCGAGATTGTCGGGGAGTTTCTCATGAGCTGCGGCTATCTGCCCGGTGCCCACGCCCCCGACTGCGCGATAAACCCCTCACTTGCCTGACTCAGGCGGTAAAATACCCTCATGCAAGAGCGTTGGACGTTGGCGGAGTCGGGGATTGCGTGGGAGATCTCGGGGAGCGAGGGGCTTCCCCACGACGATCATGTGGAGCTGAGTGGGCGGCGGGTGAGTGCGATTATCCGCTACGGAGTGGATGACAAGCGCCGCTTGATCTTGAGCCGGGAAGTCATCTGGCCCACCCTTCGGCTCAAGCGCGATGATGTACGGGGCTACCTGCGGCGCACCTGGGGCAATGAGGTCATCCCCCCGATTCGCATTGAGGGCATCCCGCTCGTCCCGGGCCCCGTCCGCGAGGTGCGACTCTGGGAGGGACGGCTGACCATCACCCACGGCCCGCTCGATGGGATTATCGTCCAGCGCCATCTCTTCCCCTGCGAAGACGAGCCTGCACTTTTAGAGCGCTGGAGCGTGATCAACTTCAGCGATGCCCCGGTTGGGCTGGAGTGTGTCACCGAAGAGGACACCGAGACCGTGGCCTGCTACGATGGCGATGTGCTGGTGAGTACTAAGATTGTCGAGGGGCCATCGCTTCTGGTGCGTCCCGGTGAGTTTGGCAATATCACCTTGGCCTTTGTCGCGCACAAGAAAAACGCGACTCAGAAAGCCCTCAATGTCCCCGACGAAGCCATTTTTCGCGAGCGGCGCTGGAAGGCTCTGAGCGAGAAACTGGTGCTGACGACCCCCGATCCCGTGCTCAACCGGGCGTTTGAGTTTGCCAAGTGGCGCGCCGCGGAGAGCCTCTTTCACACCAAGATGGGGCTGGTGCACTCGCCGGGTGGTGGGCGCTACTACGGCGGCGTCTGGGCCAATGACCAAGCGGAGTACGCCAATCCTCTCTTTGGCTATCTGGGCGACTCTCTCAGCCACGAGGCCAGCGTCAACTGCTACGAAAAGTTCGCCACCGAGCTTACCTCACGCTTTCGCCCCTTGCCCTCGTCGTTTGAGGTTGAGGGAGATGTGATCTGGCGCAACTGCGGCGACCGGGGTGATGCCGCCATGATCGCGTCGGGGGCGAGCCGCTACGCGCTGGCACAAGGCGATAAAAAAATCGCCGAAAAGCTCTGGCCGCTGATTGTCTGGTGCCTGGAGTTCTGCCACCGCAAGACCGACGAGCGCGGCATTGTCCTCTCCGACACCGATGAGCTGGAGGGGCGTTTTCCCACCGGCGAGGCAAATCTCTCGACATCGTGCCTCGCCTACGATGGCTACAAACGTGCCGCCGATCTCGCCCTTGAGCTGGGTCACACGGAGCTGGCAGAGCAGTACAGCACTGCCGCCGCTGCGCTGGAGCTCGCCATTGAGAAGCACTTCGGAGCAGAAGTTGAGGGCTTCACGACCTACCGCTACTACGAAGCCAACACGACCCTGCGGGCATGGATTTGCTTGCCGCTTGCCCTCCTCCCCGGCCCTCCTCCCAACCCTGCGGAGGCAGGATTAGAGGAGGGAGAGAATACCGCTTCAGGCTCCCCCCTCCTCCTCCCCCCGGCCCCC
>NZ_CBAYMC010000041.1:0-22448 GCF_964826245.1 Armatimonas sp.
GATAATCACGGTTTCATCTAAGCCGCCGAGGAGCGACATTCTTCGGCCCGACGGCGGATCAAGCGCGACGGTGAGGAGGCTGTGGTAGCGGCGGGTGGCGCAACCGGCGAGTGTGCCTGAGGCGAATCCGCCGATTCCGTTGGTGAGAAGCCATTCTTTGGAGGCGAGTTCTTCGAAGGTCATAAAAGTTCTCCCCCTCCTCCGGGATACCCTCCTCCCCCTGCCCCTCCTCCCAATCCTGCGGAGGCAGGTTGGGAAGAGGGGGGTTGCGAGGAATTGCTGGCTCCCCTCCATTCCCTTCCTCCCAGGATTGGGAGGAGGGGCAGGGGGAGGAGGGTATCCCGGAGGAGGGCTACAGCTTCACTTCCAGCGTGGCGGTGACGCCGACGCCGGGCACGCGCTTGAGGGTTTCGAGGCTCTTGACAGCACGATCCGAGATGGGAATCAGGCCGCGCACGCGCACGGTAGGCTGGATAATGCGCTTCTCACCCTCCATCTGCGCGACGGCACGAACGGTGTCTACGAGGCGGCGTGGCCCGTTGATCTGTGCAGCTCCTGCGTAGGTGCCGTTGCCCACCGTCAGAATCGGGACGACCTTGGTCACTGCCTCATCGCCGATGTCTTTGGTGCGCGTGACTTCGTTGACGAACGTATTGATATCGGGGCCGAAGCGATCAACGGCAAAAAGAATCGCGGCGGCCTTGATGGTCTTATCCAGCTGGGCACGGACGGGTGGGGCTTGCCCAAGGACAATGCCAAGAGCAATAAAAGCGAGGGTATGGGGCAATTTCATCTCTAAAACTTTCTACTACCGGCCTGAAGGTACTGCTCGGGGAGCCCGGTACGACGAGGAGTCAATCACTTCGACTTCTATACTGCCATCCGGAAGTTGCACTCTCCGGTAGCTGGTCACCGATGAGCCCCCGGAGGAGTTATAGCGACGTGAGCCTGCGTAGAAGGAGAGAACTTTACGTTCCGAAGGCTTGGTGCCATAAATTCGGTAGGTGAGCGAGTCTCCATCCGCCTTACCCCCGATAAAGATAGGGCCGTCGGTCGAGTTCTGGAACTTAAAGTCCACGGCCCCATAGGCCACAGCAGCGTCGCAGCCCACGCTGACGTAGCGAACAGGCATGGAGTGATTCGAGCGATCCACAATCTTCAGGTCCGCGCGGATCACGGCATTGTAGAGCGTGGTAGAGGTCTGGCACACCCCGCCCCCGACTCCGTCCACCACCAAGCCATCCTGGTACTGATGGGCCATCTTCCAGCCAAACTCCGACTCGCGTGGCCCGACAATATCGTTATAGGAGAAAACTTCTCCTGGCCCAAGAAGCGTCCCGTTGATTTTTGTGGTTGCCAGTGCGACATTGGTCTTACGGGCACGGGGCGAGCCGCTATAGTCTGTCGTGTAGGAGCCCATCAGAGTCCCCATCTTCCCAAGATCCTCCGCGGTAACTTTAGGCAGCTCTTCTCTGACAATTATGGTCGTCGTTTTGCCGCTAATGAGAGAGCCCATACCACCGCTAAGAAGCGCCGCTTTGGTGGCTTCCACATCGAGCTCAATTCCCTTTTCCTCTTTTTTGACCAACGACAGACCGCCCCCGGACTCCATCTTGGCACGCGCATTCTGAGCGGGCTTTCGAACCGCTTTGGCAACACGTCCCAGATAGGTATCCAGCTTGGCGGGGTTCAGCTTAAACTCGGGGTTCAAGGTGATGTTACGCTCACGCTTGCCGTGGTAGAGGCGCTCAAAAAAGTTATCGTCCTTGCCGAGCTGCCACGCTGCATTGACCGCAGGCTCCAGATCAAAGCGCCCACCAAGCTCCCCGAGGGTAATCGCCCACTTCTTCTCCGACTTAGGAGCCATGAGAACAACCGCTCTCGCCAGATGCTCTCTGGCCCACACACGCGCCTTTTCTTCGGCGTCGCCTCTTGAGAGCCCGCTGACATCGGCCTCCCCAATTCGAACGCCGGGCGCGATACTGTCTGTACCGGGGAGCGAATGGGAGTAATTGACCACCGCACCCGCTCCCGCAGCACCAAGAGCAACGAGCACGGTGGAGAGACCAAGGACAAAGCCGCGCGAGCGACGCGGTGACTCTGCGGAAAATTCGGAAAATTCGTTGTTGGTTTCTGAGCTTGTCATGCGAGTTGTTCGTTGCGGTTAGAGACTAGGAAAGGGACTGAGTTTCAGGCTCTTCGTGTCTCTCAATGGCGGAGATACGTTGTCGGAGTAATTGTACCTCCTCACGCAAAAGACGCAATGCCTCCGCGGCAGGGTCGGGAGCGTTGAGGGCGGCATCCATCACGGGAGCCAGAGCAAGGTTTTTTTCCTGTCCCACGATGCGGGCGGGGATTCCCACCGCCGTGGAGTCGGGTGGGACGTCGCGAATCACGACGGCATTGGCCCCGATCCGGGCCTTGGCTCCAATCGTGATGTCACCCAGAATCTTTGCTCCCATACCAATAAGAACGCCATTTTCTATCGTGGGGTGACGCTTGGTTTTGGAGAGGCTCGTTCCTCCCAGAGTGACATTGTGGTACATCAGCACATCATCGCCGATAATGGCCGTCTCCCCGATCACAACTCCCATGCCGTGGTCAATGAAAAAACGCCTTCCAATCGTTGCTCCCGGATGGATCTCCACACCTGTCATAAACCGCGACCACTGAGAGACCCAGCGCGCCGCCGTTTTGAGGTTGTGTATCCAGAGCCGATGTGCTAAGCGATGATAGAGCACCGCCCAGAGTCCCGCGTAGGTAAAGACTTCCAGAAGATTGCGCGCGGCGGGATCTTTCTCGAAAATCGTGGTGATATCCTCGCGGAGACGGGCAAACATACGGGGCTTATTTTATCACCTGCGCTGCCGCGTCTTTGCGCGCGATGACTAGCTCACCGTACATCCGAAGATACCGATCGATGTACTGGCGGAGTGCCGGATACTCCGTTGCCGGGACCGTAGCTCGGCGGTCTTGTACCTCAATGGAGATCGTCAGCTTGCGCCCCTCTTGCTGCACGGTTCGGGAGAAACTACCCAGAGCACTCTCTCCTGAGATGGGTTTGGGGATATACAGATAGCTGTAGCCCTCGGGGATCGTCACCTCAAGGTTTGCACGCATGAGGCGAGGCTCGGACTGGTAGATGGGGTAGAGGCGATTGTCTTCCACAAAGGGCGAGGCAAACGCGGGGCTCGCTTGGTCGGGACGCGCCTTGAAGAGAAGCAGGTCCCCGCTGACGGTGGCCCAGTTGGCAAACCGAGTCTTGCTGGAGATACTCAGAGGGGTGTCCCGGTTGCTGATATCCGTGAGCTGAAGGCTCTCAATGCGCGGGTTGACGCCAATGCTGCCCAGAAGTGCCTCGGCGTATTTCTTGCGCTCATCGTTGCTTTTAACCACCAGGTTGGCGCGCAGACTAAGCTCATAGTCGCCGGTGCCAGAAAGCTGGACGGTTCCCATTGCCGCTCCTTCGGAGTCCAGCACAACCGATGCTTGCTGGAGGTTGAGTGCCTCCGCTGGGCTCGCCTCGGGAACGGTCTCAAAGACCGCTTTACCGTCTTTGATGACCAGCACTTCGACCCCACGATCTGCCTGAGGAATATCTCCAAAGCGACAGACCTGAGCCGTGGCATCGAGCCAGTAGGTCTTTCCGCCCACTTGAGCCTGACAGATGGCGTGGTTGAAGGCATGGGGTGAGGGCAGCTCGACTTGCTGGGGGAAGGGCTCACCCGCCTGAAGCAAGACCGGGTGCGCCGTGATCCCAGCGGCCCGTAGCAGTGCCACCAGCAGGGTCGCCATGTCTTTGCAGTCGCCGTACTGGACCGTCAGAGTCCGGCTTGCCGGGCGGGGCTGGTAGGCGGAGATGCCTAGCTCGATAGCGACATAGCGGGTCTTGTCCTGAACATAGTAGAAGATCGCCCTCGCCTTCTCCTCCTCCGTACGGCAGTTCTTGGTGAGCTCTTGCGCCATCGCGGTCACGGTGGGGTCGCCTTGGCTCGCTGCACGTGCAAGCTTGGTGTACCAGTCTGCGACACTCTGCCAGCTAGGCACGGTGGAGACGGTCAGCTTGGGAAGCTGGCGCTCTGCCGGAGGCATGAGGGGCTCGATATTGAGGGGCGCGACGTTTTTTTGTTCCCAGGTGTAGACCACGCTCTTACTATCGGGCGCCGTACGGATGGTCGGCTCGATGGCGCTATTGCGAAGCTTGCGGGCGAGCTTGAGTGTGGACGGAACGGTGATGCGCAGGCGGGTGTGCTGGACGGGATCGAAGCCGCCCTGGAAGTACCACTGGAACCAGAAGTGCCCAGGCAGGGGCGAGGTCTTCTGCTCGGTGACATACTCATACTCAATCAGGCAGCCCGGCTCGACGGCAGGCATGGAGAACGAGAGGACCTTGGCATCGTCGTAGCCCTCGCTGGCGGCACCGCTTCGCACCTCGGTCGGCTTGACCTCGACAACAACTCCATTGGGCCGAAGTGTTCGGGCACGGATGAGTTTTACGGTCTCGTAGCTCCCGTTGTAGGGGATCTTGATCTCCGCCTCTTGCTCCCGTCCGCGCTGGTTGAGAATCTTAATCGCCTGCCGCGTGACGATCTTAGCGGAGCCATCCGGGCGAACCGTGATATCGGCAAGGTCCAGCAGAGTCGCCTTTGCCGCATTGGGAAACTCAGACGCTTGCGGAGCGGACGCGAGCAGCGCTTTAAGCTCGGCAACATCTGTCTGAGTGAGTGCAAGAATGGGAATCGGGAGCCACATGGCGGTATTATATCTCCACGTCCGCCACCCTGACTTCTATCAAGCCTGCACGGCGTGTCGTTTATCCTACGTCTGATGGAAAACCTATGGCAGAAACCGACCTGCATCGCCGAAGAAGCCAGTAGGCGTCAGGCGGCTGAGGAAGAAATCACACGCCTCAAGGCAGAACTCGATCGCCTCTCTCCAGCAAAGAGGGCGATATAATACTCGTGCCATGTTTACCCGCAGACACTTTCTGACTACCCTTGCCTTTGGAGCACTGACGCCCCCCGCGATTGCCGCCGCTCAAGAGGACACTCCCAAGCCTGAGCCTGCGAGTGATAACATGGTGGAGCTGCATAGGATTCGCATTGTGAACCGTCGCTTGGGCACCATTCAAGTTTCGACCAATGAAGGCGATACGTGGTCCGTGGTGGGGCGGGTGACCCAGCCAAGCACAGGGGCAAGTGAAGGCTATATCGCAGCGGAGTACGCCCCTCGTGGCTCCGTGGCTGCCGTCGCGGTGCACGGGCTCCGTATTCGTGTCTCCGGCGAAGATCCTCAGCTTCATGCGCCTTTGGTGCTGGGAATCTCCCCCAAAGAGCTCTCGGGAGATAAAGCCAACTACGGCTACGGGGGGCACCGAGCCGGCACGGTGGGCATGAAGACCGATATTCCCGCAGGCACGTCCATCTTTCGGGAGCTCGCGCCGTTGCCAGGCAACATGGTCTACACAGAGTCGCGCACGGGCAAGCTAGTTCCCTTGCCCGAAGACTTCAAGCCGTACGGTCAAGGAGAAGTGCTGGTGATTCTGGTACGCGTCCCCACCAAGCGCCTCTCGGAGCTGGTGATCGAAAATAAGCTTGGTGGGAAAGTTACCGGCACTTTTATGGGTGGCGAGAGCCGCGTCTTGACACAGGTCGTCAAGCCGGTGCAAGGGGTGGGGCGCTTCGATGGGACAAGCTACACGGGTGTGGGGCGGATCAACACGGCACACACCGGCGTGATCACGGTCTCAACGGCTCCCATTGACGCGCGCTCGCCCGAAGGCGAAGGCAAGGAGCGGCGTGGAGGCTTTCAGATCTCGCCGGTCTGGCACAATGGTCGTACCGAAGAGCATGGGGCTCCGATGATGCTTCTCCTTGGTACGGTGGGAGTGGATGGCAGGCCCACTCCGCGTCGCAAAGACCTGGAAGGGACGGCACCACTCTTTTTGAACCATATTGGCCTATTTGGCGAGAGTGCTCTGGTTGACTGCCAAATAGATGGAGGAGACTGGGAGCCACTCCCAACGGTTCTCGGGGTGCGGCTCGATGCCTTCATGGCGGATGGCCTTAACGATCTCTGGAAAGCGGCAGGGAGCCCGCGAACCGCGAGCCGAGGCGTGACAGCGCTCCGGCTGCGCTTGCCTCAACCTACTGTGGAGACCATGAAGCTCGTGGTCGAGACGACACTGGAGCGCTACAGAAGCGTGCGCCTGGCGGAGGCCAAGACCAATAAAACGCCGATGGTGAGTGGTGTGGTGACGATCAACCCCACCCTGACAGATCCGACCCGCGTCGCGTTTGTGCGCCTCACGGTAGATGGCAAGATCAAGGCGCTAAAGAACTTCGCGCCCTTTATCATCACGTGGGACACCACGCGCCTTGCCGACGGCGAGTACTTTATCGAGGTTGAGGCGATGGACTCTAGCGGAGCAGTCTTGGCCACCACTCCGCGTCGTGTTTTTGTTCTTAACCGGAAGACCGTTACGGTCGGAAACTAGAGTATTAGAACTGTGCGAGCTTGAAGTAGGTGAGCACGTAGACCGCAATAATAATGCGCAGCAGCCAGACCGTGAAGTTTTTGTGGCGGCGGGCAAGCAGTGGGGCAAGTAGCACGGCGGGCATACACGAAATGGACTTGACGAGCACAAACGTCACCGGGTGAACATTAAATGTCCAAGCGAGTAAGTGATTCGCCTCGACCGCATGGCCCATGGTCACCCAGTAGAGGGTGGTGAACATATCTGCCATGCAGATCACGGCCAGTAACAGTGCCTCTTTCTCGGCGGCACGCCGGAGAACGAGCGGTCCACGAAAGAGGAGTCGTAGGTCGTTGCGGCGCTGCGCAACTGCATCCAGAATTTCTGCCTGAGTCACAGAGGGAGTATCCTTCTTGTCATCGTCCAATATTTTCGCACCGTCTCCGACGCTATGGAGTGGGGCTGAGGTGAAACTCTCGGTAGCCCGTCTGATCCACAATGTAGCGTGAAGTCATTCCTGTGTCCGCAGAGAGCCAGAGTGTACTTGCTGTGCGCTGCTCTATCCCAAGCTGTGCAAGCGGGATCGTGCAGGAGAGAGTGCGACTGCTCGGTGGCGGCAAGGTGGGAGAGTGCAACGTTCGTGCCACGAAGGCTCCCGTGCTGCTGCGTGCACGAAGGCCATAGCGAATGCCAGGGTTGGTGGTTCCGCGTAGCTCCATGGTCACCTTGAGTAGCTCTCCTTCCACTGTCGCGGCGAGCTGGGTAATATCGCTGCCGGGGTTTGCGAAGCGCACCACGTCATCGCCCTGAGCATCCCGAATTTTTGCGGGGTGTTCCGTGTGAAGTTGGGGAGCCGTGAGCTGTCCAAAAATCTCATTCTCTCTCAAAAATGATCGGAGCTGGCGACCACATAGCTCTAGCTGAGAACTATACCGGTTCAGTGCGCTTGTCTTAGCTTTTTGGGCCTCTGTGCCTAGGGGGAGTGTTTGCCAGTGGGTGTCGGCTTTAGAGAAGCCTGCAGGCGGAAGGAGAGGGTCTTGTGGAGAGTAGCCTTGTGGCAGTGGCCAGTCTCCCCGATGGACAATGTAGTAGTGAAGCTGTGGATTTGGTGATGTTGGGGGCAGGTTGGTGACGGCTGCTTCCGTGAAGGCCGCGGCCATACTATGATCGGCGTGATCGTCTGCGGGATGCGTCACGTAGACATCCGTCGGCCTAAAGGACTCCAGAAGCGCCGTCAGGTCTCTCGTAACATTCTGGCCGCAGTACGGCCCGCGTGGCGTGGAGCTGCGCTGGGTAAACCGGGAACGAAACGGCTTATTAGGGAGCCAGTTGGTCTCCCAGAGCGCGCGGAGACCTTGGTCGGGGTAGCCTAAAAACGTGACCTCTTTTTGCTCCACCCCAAGCTGGCGTAGTGCGGCGAGGGCCTCTTTCTGGCGTAGCTCCCCGAGGTGGACATAGTCGTGGGCCTGGGGCGGAACTCGACGTGCGACAAGGGCGCAAGCGGCGGGAAAGGCATCGCCATTGGTGAGAAAGACGACATGGACAGGAGTTCCCTTTTTGCGCGCTTGAGCGATCAGCCCCCCGGCCCCAAGAGTCTCATCGTCACAGTGCGGTGCAACGATTAGAAGGCGCTGCGGATTTGTGGGAACCGGAAGCACCGGAAGGGCGACGTTAGACTTTGCATGGGCAATCAAGTGAAGATTGCCATAAAAGCCAATCGAGATCAGCCCGATGAGGAGAGCCGGAGAGAGGGTTGCAATTAAGACATAGCGCTTCCAGCGGGGCCAGCTTTGAACCGCCTGAATCGTATCTCTCCAGTGAATGTGTCGCAATCGTGCAGAACCTCCATGAAAAACGACAAAAATAGAGAGCGGAGTGAGTGGGATTCGAACCCACGAGACCTTTGACAGCCTACACGATTTCCAATCGTGCTCCTTCGACCAACTCGGACACCACTCCAGAACAGGATCAATTCTACCGCCTTTTGTGAGATTTGCCAAGATAGGGGATACTGAGGCCATGAGAATCCTTTTAACCCTCTGGGCGCTCGTCATTTTCCTGGTGCCCGCCTCCGCTCAGACGGGGCTTTTGAACCATCCTCAGGCGAAGTTTTTCTCCCATGAGGGCAATATCGCGTTTCTGGCCGCGGGACTTATGCAGCGCGACTCACGGGAGCGAGCACGGGCATTGGTAACCAGCACGGTGATTGTCACGAGCCTGAAGTATCTCACCCACGAGCGACGCCCGGATGGCACCACGTCTGACAGCTTTCCCAGTGGGCACGCGGCGGCGGCGTTCACGATTGCGGGGCTTGCGGCCAGCAAGGCGCACACCAAGACCGAGGCGGCTCTCTGGTACCTGGGAGCCGCCCTGATCAGCGATAGCCGGGTCAGCCTGAAGCGCCACTACCCCCATGATGTCTTGGTCGGGGCAGCTCTCGGGCTCCTCGTGGCCCGCACCCCGACACTACGCGTTCGCTTTTAGCAGCCCGTACTCAATCGAGTCCACAATCGCTTGCCAGCTTGCCTCGATTAGGTTTGGGCTAACCCCCACGGTAGACCACATGTGCCCGTGGTGGTCTGTGGACTCTACAATCGTACGGACTTTGGCCGCTGTTCCTTCGCCACTGGTCACAATACGTACTTTGTAGTCCGTGAGAGCAATGTCTTTAAGCTGCGGGTAGGCGGGCTCAAGGGCCTTGCGGAGCGCTAGATCCAGGGCATTGACGGGACCATCGCCCTCGGCCACGGCCAGAACC
Source organism: Armatimonas sp. (assembly GCF_964826245.1). Lineage (NCBI taxonomy): Bacteria > Bacillati > Armatimonadota > Armatimonadia > Armatimonadales > Armatimonadaceae > Armatimonas > Armatimonas sp. The sequence continues at coordinate 9,234 of NZ_CBAYMC010000041.1, forward strand.
TCTTCGCCATTGACCAGAAGCCGCAGAGTCGCCTCCGTCACCGGGACATCGTCGCTGGCACGCTTGCCGATAAAGACACGAAAAGTCACCAGCTCAAAGAACGACCTATAGGTGCCAGTGGCTTTCTTGAGGAGAAGCTCAAAGCTCGCCTCGGCAGCCTCAAAGGCATAGCCCTGGTGCTCTAGGCTCGTGACCGTCAGGAGCAGCTCTTTCGCGACGGGAGATTTTTTATCTAAGACATAGCCCAGCTCCGTGGCCTTCTGTGCAATACTGGCGCTTCCCGCCTGCTCACTCACCAAGATGCGGCGCTGGTTGCCGACACTACTGGGTTCGATATGGTCGTAGGCGCGGGGCCACTTGGAGATGGCATCGGCGTGGAGCCCCGCTTTGTGGGTAAAGGCATTGCGGCCCACAAACGCCGCCTTGGGGTGCGGGGAGAAGTTGGCAACTTCATCCACAAAGTGCGAGAGTGTGGTTAGCTCCTCCAGCGCACCTTCGGGAAGACAGTCGTAGCCGAACTTGAGGCGCAGGTTGGCGATCACGGGGATGAGGTTGGCGTTGCCGGTGCGCTCGCCGTAGCCATTGACCGTCCCCTGCACCTGAATCGCTCCTGCACGGACGGCAGCGAGCGCATTGGCCGTCCCGCAGTCACCGTCGTTGTGTGGGTGCATCGCGATTCGGGTGCTAGGGAACGCCGCCACCAGTGCCGCAATTGTCTCACTGACTTCATGGGGAAGCGCTCCACCGTTGGTATCGCAGGGACAGAGCCAGTCTGCTCCACCGGTAACCGCCGCTTCCAGACAGGCACGAGCGTAGGCTTCATCGTCTTTGAAGCCATCGAAGAAGTGCTCCCCATCAAAAATCACTTCTTTGCCGTGCGACTTAAGAAAGGCCACGGACTCCTGGATCATCGCCAAGTTCTCCGTGAGCGGGATACGGAGAGTCTCGGTCACGTGGCGCGAGTGTGTCTTGCCGACAATGGTCACCACAGGGGTTCCGGCTTCGAGTAAGAAGCGCAGAAGCTGGCTCTCCTCGGCAGTCTCACCAGGCTTGCGGGTCATTCCAAATGCGGCCAGCTTTGCGTGCTCCAGTGGCTCGGCTTTTAGGCGAGCGAAGAAATCCGTGTCTTTGGGAACCGCGCCCGGCCAGCCGCCTTCGATGTAGTCAATGCCAAAGGCATCGAGTCGCCGGGCGATGCGCAGCTTGTCTTCCACGGAAAACGAGACCCCCTCCATCTGGGAGCCGTCGCGCAGGGTCGTGTCGTAGATAAAAACTTTCATAATAAAGCCTCCAAGGAAACCTCCGGCTTTAGCCGGGGGAGGAATCGTGAACCGCATGGAAAGTTTTGCGATTGATTCTGAAATTCTGTTTGCATTTTGTTTTCCCTTGTGATACTCTGTCCGTTAGTAGAGTTTTCGCTTTGTGGCTCGTCCCCACAATAGTTAGGAACTTACCTTTGAATCATGACAGAAACCCGTAGCAGTCGGGTAAGGCAATCGCGTGGACTGCATCCTATGCGCGAGCTTCGGTTTATACAAAAATCTGTTCAAAGATATGACGATATGGCTCTGCCTTGCTTCCTGCCTGCAGGAAGATCGAGGTCGAACACGGGGCAATGTAACTTGCCCTATAGATGGGACGATAGGTTTGCCTTTCGTCACTGTCAAAGCCTTCGGCTTTACCCGAGGGATCAGTTACGTTTCTCCAGTAATTTTTCGGGTTTAGCTACGCAAAACAAAAGCGCCCCCACACAAAGAAGAGACGCTTGCTAAACCCATCACGGGCGCGACCCTGCGCCCGTCAAGCCTCCCTATTGTTGAGGACGCGGGGTAATCTGTGCGATGCCACCCGAGCGGTGAAAGAAGTTCATGTGCGCTTGTTATATCACAGCTATTTTCGGACTGCCGAGTTCTCGCTCTTCCAGCGCCGCGCAATCTGAAGGGCGATATCACGCAATAGTGCATCACGTCGTGCAGGAAACTCCTCAGGGGAGCAGATGCTATTCTGAGTCATTCGAGACCCACGATAAAGAAGCTCGATATCGTCAACGGATAGGATCGTGTGGCCCTCATCCAGCTCAACCCGGCGTTTGAGTATCACCTTATACGATAGCATGCCCCAGCCTGGCCTGTCTTTAATAAGAACATTAGAGCTCCCCCCAATCTCTATAACAATTGAGAGGCGCGGTGGGCTATCACTGAGGGGCTCATCGGGATTTTCTGGTGGGGTGAAGGGAATCCCTTGGGCACGCAAAATGCCCTCCACCCGATTATCATCCCTCTCTTCTTTCGTACGGGTGAGAGCGCTGCCGCCCATATTAGTTTTTGGTGGTTGCCAGTTTGCCTCAAAGACACGAGGTTTTTCAACGAGCGGTTTGTGAATGACAAAGATATCGTCGATCACCGTGTTATGGTAGAGGCGAACCGCCTTGGGATACTTCCAGTCAGGGTTGCGAGCAGGCGTGGTAATGTACCGGTAGAGTGCCGTGGCGCAACCGGCAAGAAGTGTTCCCACGATGAGGGTAACTTGCCAGCGAGTGAGTTTTGGATTCCACATAAGTTTCAGCTCACTTTTCCCCTTGAAACTCTGGGCTGTTGGCAGATTTCCAGCTTTTTGCTAGGGTCTCCAAGGCTAACCCAACGGCTTCATCTTGTCTTGCTTCCCGTGTTTGCGGTGAGGCAGTACCTACAGAGTTCCAAAGACCAATTTCGCTAGGCTGCACACGGACACGAAGAGGAGTGGCGGCCTGTAGGCTAGCATAACAATCTCGCTCCAAAATCAGCTCATAGCTGAGATGTCCCCAATCCGGTTTCCCTTCGATGATGGTTCCATCACCGGCGACTTTGATGGTGACATAAAGGGGAGCTCGTCTTGGAGATTTCGAGGTTTGGGAGTCATTGGTTTGCACAAGAACCCCCGAGCTCTCAAGATAGGCAAGTGCACTCTGCCGAAGCTTATCTTCACGTGTTAGCTGTGCTTCAAACAGAGCACGTTGCTGAGCACGTCTTTGCGAGGAAACCCTTGTGGGCTTGCTTAGTTGCTCAACTAGTTTCTGCTGTATTTCTAACTGTGTAGAGCGTCGCACTGGTTGATTTAGCTCTTTTTCTGATGGTGCAGGTATACGCCGTGGGGTGAGTGGCCCGAACTCGAACTCTAGGCTTACAACTGCTGTGTTGTACAGGGGCATAGCGTCCCGTGCATCATCTGCGGGAGGAGGGAGTGCGGTGAAGAATTTGTAGAGCCCTAAACTCACCAGAGGAATAAGTAGGGCTCCAATAGTCACAAGCTGTTTGAGAGAGAGAGGCCGGTTATGCATCCTAATGTGTTTGGAGCCCATTGAGGCTCTATCGCTTCAAAATCACAACGCTGCTAGCACCGCCTCTGCCATGGCGTGGCTACCGACCGTGGTTTCGCCGTTTTGGGCGATGTCGGCGGTGCGCAGGCCGCTCTCCAGGACTTTCTCTACGGCGGTCTCGATGCGCTTTGCCTCGGTCTCTCGGCCAAAGCTGTAGCGCAGGAGCATGGCGACGGAGAGAATAGTGGCCAGAGGATTTGCGATTCCCTTGCCTGCAATATCGGGCGCAGAGCCGTGGCAGGGCTCGTACATGCCAAACGTGCCCGTGCCTAGGCTCGCGGAGGGGAGCATTCCCAGCGACCCGGTGAGCATCGCGGCCTGATCGGAGAGGATGTCACCAAAAAGATTCTCGGTGACGATGACGTCGAACTGCTTGGGATAGCGCACCAGCTGCATCGCCGCGTTGTCCACGAGTAGGTGCGAGAGCGTGACATCAGGGTACTCTTTAGCCACTTCCTCCACCGTCGAGCGCCACAAGACACTGGTCATGAGCACGTTTTGCTTGTCCACGGAGCAGAGCTTTTTGCCGCGCCGTTGCGCCGCCTGAAAGCCGACATGGGCAATGCGCACGATCTCATCTTTGGTATAGACGCACGTGTCAATCGCACGCTGGCCGTCGTTGGACTTGGGCTGCCCAAAGTACATACCGCCGGTTAACTCGCGCACCACAAGCACATCCAGGCCACCTTCTAGCAGCTCGGGCTTGAGACTGGAGGCGGAGACCAGCGCGGGGTAGCAGATCGCGGGGCGCAGGTTGGCGTAGAGACCGAGGTGCTTGCGCAGTGGCAGAAGTGCACCCCGCTCAGGTCGCAAGTTGGGGTCGGGGATCACGTCCCACTTGGGCCCGCCGACTGCGCCTAGCAAGATCGCATCGCTGGCTTTACAGAGCTCCAGGGTGGCATCCGGGAGCGGATGGCCGGTCGCATCGTAGGCCGCGCCTCCGACCAGTGCCTCGGTCAATTCAATATCGGGGGCGACCACGCGGAGGACACGAGTGGCCTCCGCCACAATCTCAGGCCCGATTCCATCACCGGGCAATACAGCAACTTTTGGCATAGCGGTTTATGGTACCACGGAGCCCTAACACTGAAGTATACTGTCACAAATGAGTAGGCCAGTGATTGTGGGGATCGGGGAAGTACTGTGGGATTTGTTGCCCGATGGAAAATTTTTAGGAGGGGCACCTGGAAACTTCGCTTTTCACGCCAGTCAGCTCGGAGCGGAAGGAATTGTCGCCAGTGCCGTGGGGCGCGATGCGTTGGGGGATGAGATCATCGAGCGCCTCGACAGCCTCGGCCTCTCCACGGAGTACGTCCAGCGCAACGACGCGCCCACGGGCACCGTCACCGCGACACTTGACGCCGAGGGAAAAGCGACCTACATCATCCATGAAAACACCGCCTGGGATCAAATCCACATTGGAGAGGACGATGCCTGGGGTGCACTAGCGCTACGTGCTGATGCTGTCTGTTTTGGCAGTCTAGCCCAGCGCACCTCGGAGTCTCGGAGCTCCATCCAACGATTTGCTTTTCTCGCCAGCGTCCGGCCTCGATGCCTCCGTATCTTCGACATCAACCTGCGCCAGAGCTACTACTCACAAGAAGTGGTGGATACCTCACTCCTACTCGCTGATGCCTTTAAACTCAACGATGAGGAGCTGCCCGTTGTCGCGGAATTGCTGGAGCTTGCAGGCAACGAAGCAGAGCTTGTCGCCGCGCTCTGGGAGAAGTATCCGTCGCTCCGAGTGGTGGCGCTGACGCGTGGCGCAAGCGGGAGCACGCTCTTTACGCGCTTCCGGCGCTCTGACCATCCGGGCTATCCGCTGGCGGAGGGCGTGACACCAGATACCGTGGGAGCGGGTGACTCGTTCACAGCGGCGCTTGCCGTTGGGTTACTGCACTTTGATGATCTGGACACCCTCCACGACAAAGCGAGCAGATTAGCGGCTTTTGTTTGCTCACAGCCCGGCGGGACACCGCTACATTCGGGTACAATGCCTCCGTTATGAAAATGCAGGAATATCAGGCCAAGGCACTCTTGGCCCAATTTGGAGTCCCGACGCCTAAGGGGATCGTCTGTACGACCACCGACGAAGTCAAAGCGGCTGCCGAGTCTCTCGGAGGCGGTGCGGTCGTGAAGGCGCAGGTTCTCGCGGGCGGACGTGGCAAAGCCGGTGCGGTGAAAGTCGCCAAGACCGCCGACGCCTGCGCGGAGTTTGCGGGCTCGATCCTGGGCAAGAAGCTCTACTTTGAGCAGGCCAAAGAGGAGCTCGCGATCAACACGCTGCTGGTGGAGGAGCTTCTCCCGATCGCCAAAGAGTACTATCTTGGTGTCGTGGTAGACCGTGACAGCCAGCGCAATGTCTTTATCTTGTCGTCGCAGGGGGGCATGGATATCGAGGAAGTGGCCCACTCCCACCCCGATGCCATTGGCCGCTACGCGATTGATCCTGCGATCGGCATTAAAGACTTTCACATCCGTGAGCTGGCCCGCAAAGGCGGCATCCCGGACTCTGAGCTGGGCAAGCTGGCTCCGTTTATCAAGAACCTCTACGCCGCGTGTGTCAAGTCCGATGCGACTCTGGCCGAGATTAACCCGCTGGTGGTGCTCGCCGACGGTAACTTTATCGCCGGGGATGCCAAGATTGACATTGACGACAACACGCTCTACCGCCACCCGGAGCTGGCCGCTCATGGCGAAGGCTCCGATGAGCTCAACCACTTTGAGAAAGAAGCGCGGCGGCGTGGGATCAATAACTATGTCCACCTGGGTGGCAATGTCGGCATTATCTGCAACGGCGCGGGCCTGGTGATGGGCACGATGGATGAGGTCAAGCGTGCCGGTGGCGAGCCTGCCAACTTCCTCGATATTGGCGGGGGGGCGAAAGCCGAGCTGGTGCGTAGCTCACTGGAGCTGATCTTGCTGGATAAAGATGTCAAGGCGATCTTGATCAATATTTTTGGTGGCATCACCCGCGGCGACGAAGTGGCTAAGGGCATTATCGAAGCAACCAGCACGATGGATATTAAAGTCCCGCTGGTGGTTCGTCTTGCGGGAACCAACTCTGAAGAGGGCCTCGCGCTCCTCAAAGATGCCAACCTCGTGCCTGCCGCCACGATGCAGGAAGCCGCACAGAAAGTTGTCGCGCTGCTGTAAGCAGTCGCAAGAAAGAAGAACTACGATGGCCTGGGAATATAAAATTGTGACCTCTGCGGAAGATGCAGATGATGAGACGATGCTCAATGAGCTAGGCGGCGAGGGCTGGGAGCTGGTCTCTGTGCAGATCAGTGAAGTGACCTATGTCGAAGAGAATGGTGAGAGCGAAGAGGGAGATGAGTTCGTCGAGGAAGTTGCGACGTACTACATGAAGCGGCAGAAATAAGCGAAAAATGGCGATTTTGATTGATGAGACCACAAAAGTGGTTGTCTCCGGCATCACGGGCCGGGAAGGGACATTTCATAGTGGGCAGATGCTCGCTTATGGAACGCAGGTCGTTGCCGGGGTAACGCCGGGCAAGGGGGGACAGACCTGGACCAGCGATGATGGCAAGTACACGGTTCCTGTCTTTAACACCGTCGCAGAGGCTGTCGAGAAGACCGGGGCAAATGCGCACTTTGTCGTCGTGCCTCCCAAGTTCGCCGCCGACTCGATCATCGAGGGCGCGGACGCGGGCTGTGAGCTGATTGTCTGTATCACCGACGGTCTGGCGCAGCAGGACATGATCACGGCCACGGACTATGTCAAGCGTGTGAAGCGTACGCGGCTGATCGGCACCAACTGCCCTGGTCTGCTCTCCGTGGGCAAGGCGAAGATCGGGATCATCCCGCAGAATATCTTCCTCGAAGGCCCTGTTGGTTTAGTCTCACGCTCGGGCACGCTCACCTACGAGATCGTGGATGCGCTCACCCGTGCGGGTCTCGGACAGACCACCGCTGTTGGCATTGGCGGCGACCCGATTCTCGGGATGCGCTTCGCCGATGTCTTAGAGCTCTTCGAGAACGACCCGGCCACGAAAGCGGTCGTGATGGTTGGCGAGATCGGTGGTTCGGATGAAGAGGCTGGTGCGGAGGTCATCAAGCGCATGACCAAGCCCGTGATTGGCTTCATTGGAGGCCGTAGCGCTCCTCCGGGCAAGCGCATGGGCCATGCGGGAGCCATTGTCTCGGGAACCAGCGGCAGTGCGGACAGCAAGATCGCAGCGCTCAACGCCGCTGGAGCCCCCGTCGCGGATACCACCGCCGATATTCCCGGCTTGGTGAAAAAAGCGCTCGGGATCTAGCTCCCTGCCGTCGCAAAGCCCATGCCGCTGGCATGGGCTTTTTTTGTGTTTGGCGGAACTTGTTCATACTTGCTCGCTGTATAATCTGCTCAGAAAGGTTTTCAATCTCATGCGACTCTCGTTTGCAGCGCCTGCCCTCGTCGCTGCGCTCTGTTTCTCTCTCGTTTCTGCGGCTCGTGCGGAGCTTACCGTCGGCGATACAGCCCCGGCACTCAAGGTGGCCAAGTGGGTCAAGGGAACTCCCGTGACGCTTACCAAGGGAAAAGTTCATGTTGTGGAGTTCTGGGCAACCTGGTGTGGGCCGTGTAAGACCAGCATCCCGCACCTGACTCAGCTCGCGAAGCAATACAAGGGGAAGGCAGACTTCACGGGCGTTTCGGTCTGGGAGAGCAACCCACAAGTGCCTCTGACCCTACCGCAGATCACCACCAAAGTGAAAAAGTTCGTCGCGAGCATGGGAGCCAAGATGGACTACAGCGTGGCCATTGACGATAAACCCGAAAAAGGGACAATGGCCTCGCTCTGGATGGAAGCATCGGGCTCCGACGGCATCCCGACGGCCTTTATCGTGGACAAGACGGGGAAAGTTGCCTGGATCGGCCACCCGATGCAGATGGAAGAGCCACTTGCTAAGATCGTCGCGGGCAAGTGGGATGTGGCCGCCGCAAAGAAAAAAGCCGCAGCAGAGAAAGCCGCTGCGGAGAAAGAAGCCCAGCAGCAGCAGGCTGTCGAGGGAAAGCTTCAAGCCTTTGATAAAGAGTTCAAGGCCCTTCTCGAAGCCGATAAGATCAGTGAGGCCCTTGCCTTAGCCGATAAGACAGCCACCGAGAGCCCGATCATGACCGCCCAGATCTCCCAGCTCTACAACCAGCTTGCGTGGACCTTTGTGGAAGGCAAAGAGCAGGTTCCGCCTCCCTTTACCAAGCTAAAAGACTCGGCTCTGGTGATGGCGCAGAAAGCCGTGGAGCTGACCAAGGGAGAGGATGGCATGATCTTAGACACCTTGGCCTTTATCCACTACAAGGCGGGGAACCTCAAGGAGGCCCTGGCGCTTCAGACCAAGGCGGTTGCCAAGCTTCCCGAGGGTCTCCCAGACGATCTCAAGAAAGAAGTGGTAGATCGGCTCGCGCTCTACAAGAGCAAGTCCAAGTAGAACTCTCCGGCGGGGCGCACCAGCGCCCCGCCTTTAAACACTCTGCGCGATCCACCACAAGACGCCGCTGGGATCGAAGAGCACAAAGTCGCGCATTCCCCCAGGGTTGGGTTTCCAGGAATGCTTTGGGCTGGGCAAACTTTTAGCAAACGTATTCAGGCGATAGAATAGAGACATGGCCTTCTCCTGGAAGCGTGCGCGACGGGCGGGAAAGCTCCGCCAGATTCGCGATGTACGTGAGGACTTGCTACGCATGGGGCGCTATGCTCCCGCTCCTATCAACAACACCGCGGCTCCCGCTCGCTTCTGCCCGCACGACTGGACCACGCTTTGGGGCGCGGCTGCCTTGGGCTACACAAAGATCGTCAAGCGCTTTCTAGAGACCGGAGCTGCCGTGAATCCGCGCGATGAGTGGGGGCGCACGCCGCTCTGGTGGGCCGTGGATGAGCGCCGCTTTGAGATCGCGGAGCGCCTGCTCGCCTTTGGAGCCAACCCGGATCTTGCGGATGAAAAAGGCTCGGGGCCTCTGCATCTTGCCATTCGCCGTGGAGATGGTGCTCTGGTCGAGCTGCTCCTGCGCCACGGAGCCACTCCGGAGGGTCAAGCCATTGAAGATCGGCCCACGCCGCTGATGTGGACAGTGCGGCACGGCGATGCGGCTCTTTGTGGCCAGCTCCTTCGGGCAGGCGCAAGCACGGCGACGCGAGACCGCTGGGGCCACACGGCGATTTTCTATGTGCGCCCTGGGACGGCCAATCATGTCCTCCCGTTGCTTTTAGAGGCGGGCGCCTCGCCCAAAGAGCGGGCAGGCGATCACGATACGGTTCTGCACCGCGCCCTCCGAGTGGGAGATGAGCGGCTCTGGAAGGCACTCGTGCCCGGCGACGATCTCCCGGACTTTCTCACGCTCCGTGGCCGCGCCGATGACACACTTCTGCACGCCGCTTGTGAGGGGGGAAGCGCCAAGCTGGTGGCCGCGTTGCTGGATGGGGGAAGCCTGCTCAATGGCCGTAATGCCTTCGGGCACACGCCGCTCTTGGTTGCGCTGACCGCAGAGCACCTGAGAATCACCACTCTGCTGACCCAAGCGGGGGCCCGTGTCGGGTTTCTGGAAGCCATCGCCATGGGAGATGCTGCGCGTGCCGCCGAGCAGTGGCCGCGTCCTGGAACCCTTCTGGATGCGCCTATCGCCGGGCAGGAGACCCCGCTGATGGGCACGATTGCCCGAGGGCGCGCCGAGCTGGCGGAGCTACTGCTTAACGTGGGAGCATCACCCAACGCGGGCACCTACACCCTGGGAACTCCGCTGGACGTGGCCGTGCTGACCGATCAACCCGAGCTGGCACGACTGCTTCTTGCACGCGGAGCCGATCCGAAACAGATGCGCCACGTCAAATCCGAAGAGCTTCGCGAGCTCCTGGGGGAGCTTCCTGACTTGCTCCCGATTGCCCAGACACGCCTGGAGCACGCGCGTGTGGACACCGCTGCCCTCTACGAAGCTGCTGTGATGGGCGATGATGCCCTGCGCTTCTTGCTCCTCTGCGGAGCGGACATAGACACCCGCGACGAGAACCAAGAAACTGCCCTGATCCACGCCGCCCGAGATGGGGATGTTCCCGCCGTCCAGCGCCTGCTCACCTTTGGTGCCAGCCCTGAGGGGGCTCGTGCCGTGGCTACCACACGTCTAGGTGTCCTGGCCCTGCTCCCACTCGCCGATGATTATACGAAAGGCGCACCGTGAATGGATGAACTCTCCCTCGATGAGCGTGAGCGCTATGCTCGCCATCTTCTCTTGCCTGAGATTGGTTCGGCGGGACAGCTTCGATTGGGACAGGCCACGGTGGTCGTGGTGGGAGCGGGGGGACTGGGCTGTCCCGCGCTTCAGTATCTGGCGGCAGCGGGCGTGGGGACGATCCGGATCATTGACGACGATGTGGTAGATCGCTCCAACCTCCAGCGCCAGATTCTCTACTCCGATGCAGAGGTGGGCAAGTCCAAGGCGGAAGTCGCCGCTCAGCGCCTTCGGGCACAGAACCCGCTGATTACGGTGGAGGCACTGGCCACACGGCTGATGGCGAACAATGCCCTTGAGCTGCTCGCCGGGGCGGATGTGGTTGTCAATGGTGCGGACAACTTCCCGACGCGCTACTTAGTCAGTGATGCCAGCGTGCTTCTGGGGATTGCCCATGTTCATGGCGCGATCCATCGGTTTGAGGGTGAGGTAAGTGTCTTTCTTCCCAGTGGCCCGTGCTACCGCTGCCTGCATCCCAATCCGCCCGCTCTGGGAACGGTTCCCTCGTGCAGCGAGGCGGGGGTACTGGGCGTGCTCCCCGGGCTGATCGGGACACTCCAGGCCACGGAGACTCTGAAGCGGATTCTAGGGATCGGCCTGCCGCTTGTGGGTCGCTTGCTTCTCTTAGATGCCCTGACCCTGCGCTTCCGTGAGCTCCGCCTACCACGAAATCCAAGCTGCGCTGCCTGTGGTGACACGCCTAGCATCCGCACTCTCACGGACGCCAGCGGGGTACAATGCGCCTCAGGAGAGAGTGTAAACGAAATGAACGAGATAACCCCGATTGAACTAAAGGCTAAACTAGATCGTGGCGATGATTTTTTGCTGATTGACGTGCGTGAGCCCCATGAGTTTGAGCTGTGCCGGATTCCAACTGCCCGCCTGATTCCCCTGAACACGATTCCGCAGCACTTGAGTGCGCTTGACCCGGACGCGGAGATCGTGGTTCAGTGCCGCAGTGGAAAGCGGAGCGCGGATGCCTTGCTGTTCTTGCAGGCAAATGGCTTCACAAATCTCACGAATCTCAAGGGCGGGATTCTTGCCTGGGCCGACGATGTAGACCCGACGATCACCAAGTACTAGCCACTAGAGATAGAGCCGTGCCATCGGACGCCAGTAGCGGGGGCGGTGCGCTTCGCCATCCCAGATATAAAAGTCGTGCGGGATGGCCTTCGCCGTGAGAATCTCGGTGAGGCGCAGGTTGTTCTCGAAGAGCCCCCGAAACGAGCCGACGGACTCGGTTAAGTCGTAGCGCCCGGAGAAGGCGACGATGCGTGTGAAGACCGTGGGGTGGCGGAGGGCAATGTTCATCGCATGAAACGCCCCGAGGCTACAGCCATGCGCGGCAAGTAAAGAGCTTGTGTTGCGTTTCTCGGTGAAGGGAACGACTTCGTCTGGGAAAGACCAGGGTGCGCACTCCCGCATGGCCAAAGACCAGCAGCTCCATCTCCTGGCTCAGCGCCGAACTGTTCCACTCTCGAACCATGGCATGGAGCCAGAAAAACGAGTCCACCACGTCGGCGACCGACTTGCCATCACCTAAGTCATTCTCTCCGGCATAGACCACCAGCGAGCGGAGCGGCCCGTGCTCTTTGATCACTCTGCCCGGAAGCCGGTCAAAGTAGTGCACGCAGGCCGCCAGAGTCGAGCCTCCAAAGCCAAGATTAAGTGGGGGGCGTGCGCTCTTTCCCATGAGCGGCGCGATATCAAGCTCTAGGGTCTCCCAGAGTCGCACGAACCTCGGGTTCAAAGTACTCCATCACGGCGCTATTGTAGCGCGGAAGAGTGCACCATGCGTGGTACCCTGAGCGGAAATGATGCGCGAGGTTACTATTGCCACTGTCTGTCTGCGTGCGGAGTGCGATGTCGAGGCCAACCGGCAGACTTTCTTGCGCTATCTCCGCGCCGCCAAGGCCCAAGGCGCAGAGCTGGTGCTCTTTCCCGAGGCGGCGCTCCAGCAGAACCCCGGCTGGGGCTATCTCTCGCACGTCCCCACCGACGACGAGAAGGCCTATGTTGCCCGAACGGCGGAGCCTATCCCCGGCCCGAGCTGCGACTGGCTCCAAGCACACGCCAAAGACCTAGGGCTGCACCTCATCTTCGGGATGACCGAGCGGGGCCAAGAGGAAGAAACCGGCAAGCTCTACAATGCCAGCGTCTTTCTTGGCCCTGAGGGCGTGCTAGGCCGCTACCGAAAGCACCGGCTCTGGGACGAAGAAACCGGCGGCAACGAGCACTGTTTCTGGAGCTACGGCGAGCAGGCAGGGCTCGTGGTGGACAGCCCGTTTGGCAAGGTCGGCATGATGATCTGTGTGGAGATGTCCCACGGCTACGGCAAGCGCCTCGCCGAGGCCGGCGCACAAATTATCGCGACCGTCTCGGCGTGGACGGGCGACCATGGCTGGCTCTTTGAAGAATACGCCTCCCAAAACGCGATTGAGTCGGGCTGCTGGCATGTGATCGCCAACCAAGGCGGCACGGTCGGCCAGACCTGGGACTACGGCCACAGCCGCATTGTCGCTCCGGATGGGACGCTGATCGCCAGCACGGGCAAAGACGAAGGCATGGTCGTGGCTAGGATTTTGCCTTTCCCCCTGTGACCGAACCCATCCCAGAACCCATCCCCCCGGCCCCC
>NZ_CBAYMC010000042.1:0-22392 GCF_964826245.1 Armatimonas sp.
AAAACTCAAGACTTGCTCTGGGTGAAAGCGGCGGAGCTACTACCTGCGGGCCGAGCGGGCGAGTTCAACCAAGCCCTGATGGAGCTAGGAGCGCTGCACTGCCTCACTCCCCCCAAGTGTGGGGCGTGCCCTGTGCAGAGTGTCTGCGCCGCTTTCCAGCAGAGTGCCACCGATCAGTTTCCGCACTTTGCCCCCAAGAAAGCCTTCACGTCCCAGAGCGATGTTAGCCTCTGGATCACCGATGGCGACTGGTTTCTGCTCGTTAAGCGCCCTGAGGAAGGGCTCTGGGGCGGCCTCTTTGAGCTACCACGCGTCACCGTGCAGACGGCAGAGAGCCTAGAGGCGGCAGGCTTGCGTGCACTCTTGGAGCTTCTGGGCACCACCGGCACTATCGGCGCGCCGCTTGCCAGCCTGAAGCACGGCGTGACAACGCGCAAGATCACCCTCTACGCCTTAGCAGCTTCTCCGGTCTCGCTTCCCGATCCGCTCCCCGAAAATCTCATCTGGGTGACCTATAAGGACTTAGAGCGCTTTCCTCTTTCCTCGCCGCAAGCAAAACTACTGGGTTTCATTCAAAACAGTCAAAATCAGCCGTCTTTGTTCTAAAAAACGCGTTCCAATACACCAATAAGGAACTACCTCGTCAACGAGCGGGGGAGAGAAAACGGAGGATAAACACATGCCACGAGTAGCCCCTTGGCTGCCATTATTAGGTAGTACCGTTGTTTTGATTTTTGTTCTGGGTAGCGCAAAAGCCGGTTTGGATAACATCACGACTTCCCCAAACAAGACGGAAGCAGATCAGGAGTTTGTTCACTGTAGTACAGCCCTTGTTCTTATCCAGCAAAACCGCACCAAAGAAGCGCTTGAGCTCCTCAAGAGCCATGCAAACGCCCCAATGCCCTTGCCGATTGAGTCAGAGCTAAGCACCGAAGTAACGCCGAGTATGCAGCTACTCTTGCTCAGCAAAGGTCTCATCCATGCCGCGGAAACTGCCAAGGCCAAGGGGCAGCCTAAAGAGGCACGTGCCTATCTGGAGCAGTGCTACACTCTCGCACGTCGGATCGGTAGCACATCTCAGCCTCAAGACAGCAACTCACTCGCAATCACCAAGGCCATCACCATGGCCATTGATCGAGCCGATGTGGCTCTGCTTACCCCGTAGTTCACCAGCAGGAAAGTGGGCAGCGAAAACCGAACCCTAGGGCATGTCTGAGCCGAAGAAATTCCGCGTCGCTGGGGTGAGTTTTGACCACATGCACATGGGGGATCTGCTGCGCCAAGTGCGTGAGCACCCCCGCGCCGAGCTTGTGGGGGTTGCCGACGCCAGCCGCGAGCGTATGGCAGGCGTGGTAGCCAGCCTTGCCGTCCCTGAGGAGCGCGTCTTTACGGACTGGCGCGTGTGCCTGGAGACGACCCAGCCCGATCTCGTGATTCTCTGCCCCAAGACGGGTGAGCATGGCCAGTATGTAGTGGATGTCGCGCCCTATGGGACGCACATTCTGGTCGAGAAGCCCTTTGCCGCCCGCTTAGCCGATGCAGATCGGATGATCGCGGCAGTGGCAAAGACCGGCAAGACGATGATCATCAACTGGCCTCTCGCCTGGTACCCGCCACATGTCACCACCAAGCGCTTGCTCTCGGAGGGCTTGATTGGCGACGTGCTGGAGGTGCACTACTACGACGGCAACCGTGGTCCTCTGCGCCATATCGCGGATAAAGTCGAGATCACAGAAGACGAGGCCAATCGCCAGAAGTCCGAGTCCTGGTGGTATCAGAGATCGGCAGCAGGAGGCTCACTTCAGGACTACTTAGGTTACGGCGTGACCCTCGGCACCTGGTTTCTGGAAGGCCGAAAGCCTGTCGAAGTCACGTGCGTCACCGACAGTAAACCCGGCTTAGACGTCGATGAGCACTCGATCACGGTCTGCCGCTACGCCACCCCCTACAGCCTCTCCAAGTTCGAGACGCGCTGGGGCACCTTCACCGACCCCTGGACACTCCAGCCCCAGCCCAAGTGCGGCTTTGTGGTCATGGGCACCCACGGCACGATCTCTAGCTACGACTACGAGCCCGTGATTCGCGTCCAGACCAAAGACCAGCCCGCGACCCAGGAGATCCCCGTGGACACGCTTCAGCCGGGCTGGCGCAACCCGATTGAGCACCTCATCCACTACCTCGAAACCGGCTGTCGCCTCCACGGCCCACTAGATCCCACACTCTGCCGCATCGGCCAGCAGATCGTAGACAGCGCCATGCTCTCTGCAAAAGAGAAGCGCACTGTCACACTGCTGGACTAAAACCCATCCCCCGGCCCCTTCCCTCAGGACAAGGAAGGGGAGTTAGCGCTTCCAGATCGTGGCATCTAGGTTGAGAATCGCCTGGGCAAGCGTGGCCGCAGCGGCGACTTCGAGGGGACTCAGCGCGGGATCGGCTTTCTTCTCCCCGACGGTGAGAAGTTTTGCAGCCTCGGCAGGTGCTTGGGTGAAGAGCTGGCGCTGGGCGGCGTAGAGCTGCTCCAAGAGCCGCGCCTCAGTCGGTGTGGGAAAGCGTGTGGTGAGGGTGCGAAAGGTATAGACCACCCGCTGGGAGTCCGTCGTGCCGCCCTCTTTGACGATTCGCTCCCCAAGCACGCGTGCAGCTTCGACAAACTGCGGATCATTTAGTAAGACCAAGGCCTGGAGGGGCGTGCTGGTGTTCTGACGACGGGCCGTACAGACTTCTCGCCCCGACGCATCGAAGGCCATCATGTTGGGCATCGGGGCCGTGCGCTTCCAGACCGTGTAGAGGCTTCGGCGGTAGAGATCCCCTCCGACACTCTGCCGATAGCCAGGGCTCATGGTGTTGGCCTCACGCCAGAGATCTCCCGGCTGGTACGGGCTCACCGGTGGCCCACCGAGCTTGGCATCCAGCAGCCCACTGGCCGAGAGCGCCACATCGCGAATTGTCTCCGCCGAGAGCCGGTAGCTTGGCCCACGAGCCAGCAAGACATTCTGCGGGTCTCTTTTTTGCAGCTCTGGCCGCTGGGCACTGCTCTGCCGGTACGTCTGGCTTAGCACGAGCTGCTTCACGAGGCGCTTCACGCTCCAGTCGCGCTGGAAGTCTTTAGCAAGCCAGTCCAAAAGCTCGGAGTGGCTCGGTAAGCTCCCCTGAATCCCAAAGTCCTCGCTCGTCTCCACCAAGCCACGCCCAAAGAACTGCTGCCAGAAACGGTTGACCGCAACGCGCGCCGTCAGAGGATGGTCGGGCCGCGTGAGCCAGCGAGCCAGCGCAAGCCGATCCACTCGGGCTCCCCCACTCGTGGGGGCGGAGGGGGCCAGAGGCGGGAGAAAAGCGGGGGTGATACGTCCGACGCGGTTCTTGTCGGTCTTGGGCGCATCGTAGGCACCGCGTGCCAGAACATAGCTGGGGCGCGGCGTGGGCAGCTCCTCCATCGCCATGACTTCCTGAATCGGGTCTTCCGCGCGCCAGACGCGCTCGCGGGCAGCAGTGAGCTTCGCCTGCGCAGCGCGGGTCTCAGGGTCGAGTGCGGAGAAGTAGTAGTCACGCAGTGCCTCGGGCTGTTTGGTGCCTGAGAGTTC
Source organism: Armatimonas sp. (assembly GCF_964826245.1). Taxonomy (NCBI): domain Bacteria; kingdom Bacillati; phylum Armatimonadota; class Armatimonadia; order Armatimonadales; family Armatimonadaceae; genus Armatimonas; species Armatimonas sp. The sequence goes on from NZ_CBAYMC010000042.1 coordinate 3,582, forward strand.
TGTCGCAGTCAGGGCCCGGCTGTAGACCGAGAGCTCATCAATCAAGCCGCCTTTGAAGCCCTTATCACGGAAGCGCTGACCAAAGGCGAGCGTGTGGGTTCCCGTGCCCTTCCAGATGTGGTCGCGAAGAATCTTGGTCGCGGCAGGCTGGCCATCCACATAGAGCTTCATGCCTGAGGCTTTACTGGAACCATCGTAGGTCAGCGTCACACGGAGCCAAGTGTCTTTCGGAACGGGGTTTGTGGCACGAATGGCGATGGCATTGCCAGGCCAGTGGCGCATCATGCGGGCTTGCAGGATCCCATCCTCGATCATTAGATCGTAGCCGTAAGGGCCTGCATCCGTGCCCGCGCTTGATGTGTAGACGACAACAGGATCTTTGAGAACCCGCCCATCGCGCATCCAGAAGTCAATGGTAAACGGCGTATGGCGGGTGAAGCGTGCCTTATCTCCAAAGTTAATATTATTGTCGCCATCGAGCTGCGCCGCCATGCCTATCTTGCCCGGCACCAAGGGGACGGCATCGACGTGCGGTACGCCATCGACCGTCTCAAAGCCAAAGTAGGTGACCAAGTCAGGACGCCCTCCGTCCTTGCGGTCCTCCAGCGGACGGCGCTTCAGCCACTCTTGAAAGGCGGCTTCCTGGCGGTTTTTAGTCTCCTCCAGTACTTTCTCGGCTTCAGCAACCCCACTTTTTGCCTGCTCAAGAGCTCTCTCTTGCTCGGGCGTGGGCAGGAGTAGCGATGGGGTCGGGGTGATGCTCCCTGAGTCGTAGAGGCCGTGCTCGTCTATGGAGTTAAAAAACGCCGAGAGGCCGTAGAAGTCGCTCTGCTTGATGGGATCGTACTTGTGATCGTGGCAGCGAGCGCACTCCAAGGTCAGGCCCAGAAACGCCGTTCCAAGCGTCCGCACACGATCCGCGACGTACTCCAAGCGCCACTCCTCAGGGACGGAGCCGCCTTCATTGGTCATGCGGTGCAAGCGGTTAAACGTCGTGGCGAGGCGCGTCTCTCGTGTGGCGTTTGGCAGTAAGTCCCCCGCGAGCTGCTGGGTAATGAACTGATCGTAGGGAAGATTGCGATTGAACGCCCCCACAACCCAGTCCCGCCACGGCCAGACGGTCGAGAGCTGATCCGACTGGTAGCCGTAGCTGTCGCCGTAGCGTGCCACATCCAGCCAGGGCAAGGCCATCTGCTCCCCAAAATGCGGAGATGCTAGCAGCCGATCCACGACTTTCTCATGTGCACTCGGCGTTTTGTCACTGAAAAACGCATCGGCCTCCGCGATACTGGGCGGCAACCCGATCAAGTCCAAACTCACCCGTCGCAGCCACTCCGCCCGGCTCGCCTCGGGTGAGGGCTTGAGCTTCTCTTTGACAAGACGCTCGCGGATATACCGGTCGATCCCCCCACTTGTGGGGGCCAGGGGGCCAAACGCCCAGTGTTTTTCGTACTTTGCACCCTCCGAAAGCCACTGCCGCACCGTGGCGATCTGAGCAGACGTGAGAGTTTTTTTCGTGTGCACCGGCGGCATATGAAGCGCATCGCTCACCGGAGCCGTAATGCGAGCCAGTAGCGCTTTTTTTGTCGCCGCGTTGGGCTGGTCGAGCCTCAGGTTTGCTTGCCGCGAGCCAGGGTCGGGGCCGTGGCAGAGAAAGCAGTTCTCGGCAAGAATAGGGCGAATCTCGCGGGTGTAGCTCACCCGAGGTTTCTGCGGCGATGCGCTTGCAAAGAGAGAGAGCGCCAGCGGCAGTGCGGCGAGAAGGCAAAGTGAGGATCGTTTCACGGAGAGATTTTACCTCTAGTCCCATGAAAACGACCAGCTTTGGTAATATGGTGGGCACAACCGATGATAAAATAACGTATTCAGAAGAGATTGCACGAAGGGGCGGGTGAGATAATGCAACGACGGAGTGGTTCTTTTGTTTTTGGAGCTGGGCTTGTCCTGGCCACTGGGATTGCCTTTGCCGGTGGCGCACGGCTGCGCCAAGGCAACGCTCCCACGAGTCCGCGAGTTCTACAAGCCGCCGTCGGGCGGGCACAAGTGGCAGAGAACGGCCACGCAGCGACTCCCAATCTTGGCGCAGGCCAGGACTTTGGAGGAACCTTTGAGACGGTCTACTCCCTTGTTAAAGACCAGTACTACGACACTCTTCCCAGCGACACGAAGATGGCGCAGACCAGTGTCAAGCTCATGATCGCCTCACTAGAAGATCCCAACTCTTATTTTTTGGAGCCCGAGCAGCGCAAGCTTTTAGAGGCCGAGGCGCAAGGCAAGTTCGCCGGTATCGGAGCGGCGCTCTCGGTTCAGGCAACGAAAACGGCAGGCTACACCGACCATAAAATCGTCGTCATCGCACCCCTGCCCGGCTCCGCTGCCGAAAAAGCGGGCCTGAAGCCCGGTGATGTCATCACCCATATTGACGGGCGCTGGGTACTGGGCTACGATCCGCTGGTCTCTTTCGCAAAAGTGGCACAGCAGTTCCAGAACCGCGAGGTAGATGAAAAAGCCTACGAGAAAGCGCGCGTGACAGCCCGTGACCGCATTGCAGGCGGGATTCGCCTCCACGCCGCTGAGATGCTTCTGCGCGGTGACACCCTACTCGCGAAGAGTACCGCGACCAAAGAAAAGTACGCGCTCACCGTTCAGCGCAAAGGCCAGGCAACACCGCTCAAAGTCGAGGTAACTCCAGGGGTAACCACTGCCCCCCCTCTGACCGTCAAGACCCTGGAGGGGAAAGCAAGCTACGTCAAAATTCCCTATCTGAGCGAAGGCACGGATGCTGCCCTTGCCAAGGCCCTGGAGAGCCTACCCGCTGAGAATACAGGCTTGGTTTTAGATCTACGGGGAACCCCCGGCGGCTCGTTTGAGGCGATGCAGCAGATTGCGGGCCTGCTCAGTGGCCGTGGCGTGGTGGCACAAGAAGTAGGCCAAGGCGGCAAGAAGAGTAGCCTCCTCGCCAGTGAAGCGGCGCGTGTGAAAGGCCCGCTCACGGTCTTGGTGGACGGTGGCACGGCCTCCACTGCTGAGGCGCTTGCCTCTTGTTTGAGTGAGCGTGGCGGCGCCACCCTGGTCGGGGAGAAGACTTTTGGTGATGCCTTGGTGCAGGGAATGTACTTGTTGCAAGATGGCTCCGCCTTCACCCTGATCACGGGCAAGCTCGTCAGCGGCAAGGGAGTCGCATGGTCAGGGATCGGCCTCAATCCTCAGATCGCGGTAGCCTCAGGCACCCCGGAGAGTGAGGTGCTAGCCCGCGCCGTAGCCTCGCTCAAGAACCGTCCTCAGATCGCCGGAACCTCGCCAACAGGAGCAAAGGAATAACACCATGCTACGCAATACCATCAAAGGCATCGCTGCCGCCAGCCTCGTCGGAGCCGCGTTTTTCAGTGGCTTTAACCTTGAAGCGTTTCGCACGCGCCGAGAAGACCCCCTCCGCACCAGTCCTCTGCTGATGGCGTCTCGTCTTAGTGAGGCAACTCGCCCCAAAGAAGCGAAAGCCCGCACCAGTGAGCTTGCTCCGATTGATACCTACCACAGTGTGCTCCAGAAGATTCTCACAGAGTACGGCACCCCGCCCACGGCTCCCACGGAGCTAAACAAGTGGCGCAACAAGATTAGCTACGCCGGAATTGACGGCATGGTGCTGGCTGTGGGCGACCGCTACACCGAGTACTGGAACCCCGAAGAGTTCAAGCGCAACATGGAAGACACCCAGGGGCGCTTCTTTGGGATCGGGGCGAAGCTGGATGTCACCAAAGACAAGAAGTTCCCGATGATCATCGAGCCCATTGAGAACTCCCCCGCCTGGCGCGCCAAGCTCAAACCCGGCGATGTGATCGTGGAAGTAGATGGTAAATCCGCCTTGATCTCGGACTCGCAGCACCTAGACGACGTGATCAAGCGCATTAAAGGCGAAGAGGGCACGAAAGTGCGGCTTGGGATTCGCCGTGGTACCGAGAAAAAAGACTATGTCTTCACCCGTGCACAGGTCAACTCACCGGTGATTGACTCCTGGATGCAAGACGATGTCGCCAAGATCGGCTACATTCGCCTGGATCTCTTCAGCGAGGAAGCCGATCTCCAGTTCGGGATTGCCTTAGAGCGTCTCCAAAAACTAGGCATGAAGGCCCTGATTTTTGACCTGCGCAACAACCCAGGTGGCATGCTCCACGTGGCACAGGACATGAGCGCACGCTTCTTACCGAGCGGCCCCGTGACCTGGCTCAAAGAGAAAAACGGGCAGATGCGCTCGCTCGATGTTGATGTCACCAAGCGCCGTGGGCCACTTGCACAGGGCAAAATCCCCACGGTGGTGCTCATCAATGGCGGCTCCGCCAGTGCCTCCGAGATTGTCTCAGGGGCGATCCAAGACGGTGGCTCGGGCTTCCTCATTGGAACACGAACCTACGGCAAGGGGCTGGTGCAGACCATTATCCCTCTGCAAGATGGCGAGGGTGCGGTCAAGATCACCACACAACGCTACTACACACGGGGCAAGCGCGATATCAACACGTTTCGGGATGAGTCGGGTGCTGTCACCAAGCAAGGGGGTGTCAAGCCGGACTTGGTGCTGGTCGAGACGGATAAAGATATCGAGGCGCAGTGGGTCGCGCTCCGTGACAAGCCCTTTGACCGGCGTGCAGCGGCCAAGTACAGCCCTCAGATCGCCAAGGGAATCGAGCTTCTCAAAGGCCGTATGGCAGGAAAGCCCTGGCCAAAATCGGAGAAAGACCTCCCCGATAAGCCCGAGAAGTCCGAGACAGTGAGTGCCAATCCCAAGAAGCTCGGGGGAATCCCGATGCACTCTGAGCAGCGGCCTCCTGAGCACTTGGCAGAGCAAGTCAAAGACGACGAAAAATAAAAATAATAGAGCAAAAGTGGGAGCGCAAGATTTGCGCTCCCACTTTTGCTATAATACAGTCCAAATGCAGCGCACTCTTGACCCTTCGCTTGCCTGTCCGAGCTGTGGCGCTCAGGCGCGTGTCTTTAAAAACAGCCAGAGTACATGCGCCTACTGTGGAGCGACCCTCCCTCCTCTGCCCTTCACCCATCCGGGGGGCACGTTTGCCCATACCTCACCGATTCGCATCGGAATGAAAGCGAAGCTCGGTGGGCGTGAGTATGTCGCGGTGGGCCGCTTGTTGTTTCGTGACAGCGAGGGCTACGCCTGGGAAGAGTGGGTGCTTCTCTCGCAAGACGGCGATGCACAGTACCTAGAGTTCGATGAGGGCAAGTGGAGCCTGACACGCTACTGGCCCGAGGGCAGTCAGAGCGTGCGAGTGGGTGACTATACCGAGGGCCAGCCCGTGACACTGGGTGGCAAGACCTATATCGTCACCTCGGTTGGGATGATGCGCGTGGCCGGGGTGGAGGGTGAGATTCCCTGGCGTGTCTCCGTGGGCGAGAGCAGCCCCTACGCCGACTTTGGCTCTGGCGATACGATCTTCTCTGTCGAGCAAGCCAGCGATGGGATTGAGTGGTTCCGTGGACGTCGCTTAGATGCCGCAGAAGTCTACACTCTCTTTGGCCTGAAAGAAGAAGTACGCGAAGAAATGCAGAAAGACGTCGTCCAGACCGACCGACGGCGCTTTGGCTGTCTCTGGCTCAATCTCTCCCTGCTTGCGTTCTTTCTCTGCGCAATCGCCTCCAGCACCAACGGCAAACAAGTTTTTAGCGCACAGCTCACGGCAGATCAAGTCGCCGATGAAGGAAGTCTCGTCGGGCCCTTTCCTCTCAAGCACATTGAGTTCCCGCACCGCTTGTCTCTCGCGTCCGGTGGGCTCAGCCAGACATCCGTCTGGGTGCAAGGAGTGCTCGAAGATGCGGGCGGCGCGGTTTTTGAAGCGGAGCAGGAGTTCTGGGACGAGACCGGCTACGACGATGGCCCGTGGCATGAGTGGGTCACGGACGCCAACACCGACTTTAGACTCGCGAAAGCCGGAGATTTCCGCGTGCGTGTCTATGCCGATCCCGAAGCCGCCGCCACGAGTGTTCCGATCATGGTGCGTGTCTATGAGGATGTGCGACATGCCACCCCACTTGCCTGGTTTGGAGGAATCGGGCTGGTGCTAGGAACCTGCTTCTGGCTCTCTGGAGCGCCTGGTGCCCGTAAGAGCTTTGCGGAGGCGATGCAAGACTCGTGAAGACCTGGGGCTATCGAATCGCGACGTTGCTCCTGCTGTTGAGCTTTGCCTTCACCTGTGGCGCGGCCTACTTTGGCTGGCTTCTCCCCAATACAGCGACCACCACAGCCCAGCGCAACACCATCCATAGCCGTGCAAGCGCCCGTGTCGGTACGCACATCACCGGTGGCGGTAGCCACTTTGGAAAATAACTATGAATAAAATACTCGCAACGCTCTCGCTGCTTGTGGCGACCACTCTTCCTGCACTTGCCCAGGAGTCAGTAGGGCGCTCCCGCCAAAGCCTCACCGAAGGCATTCTTTCCACCCTGATCTATGGCGTGATTGGCATTGTCTTAGCCGTGATTGGCTTTAAGGTATTTGATCTTGCCATCAAAGCCAATATCGAAAAAGAGATCTTTGAGAACAAAAACATGGCGGCGGCCACTCTCGCAGGTTCAGTGGTTCTGGGAATTGCGCTGATCGTCGCGGCGACGATTCACTCCTAACTAAAGCAACTCATGAGCGAGCAAGACCGGCGCGAAGTTCTCACCCTCCTCACGAGTGTCTTTCTGGTGGCGGCGTGCGGCCTGATCTATGAGCTACTCTTGGCGACGATCTCCTCGTATCTGATCGGCTCCTCGGTGACACAGTTCTCCCTGTGCATAGGGGTCTTTATCGGGGCAATGGGGATTGGCTCGTATCTGTCGCAGTTCGTGACAGTGCACCTCTTGCGCTGGTTTCTCACCGTGGAGATTCTCCTAGCCGTCGTCGGTGGGGTCTCGGCGTGGGCACTGTTTGGCGCGTACTCGTATCTCGGCGGCCTCTACTACGGGGCGCTTTTTGTGCTGATCGGGCTTATCGGCGGCCTCGTCGGTATTGAGCTGCCTCTCCTGACGCGCCTGCTCTCACCCTATGGTGCGCTCAAAGAGACGATTGCACAGGCACTCTCTTTTGACTACGTGGGCTCACTTCTAGGCTCGGTCACGTTTCCCCTCGTACTTCTGCCTGCCCTGGGCATGACCCGCACGGCCTTTGTGGTGGGGCTCCTCAACCTAGGGATCGCGGTGTGGAACCTGCGGGTCTTTGGTGCCAAGCTGAAGAACCCTCGGCTGATCGTGCTCCTCTGCGTCTTTTTGGCCGCTTTTCTTGGCTTCGGGCTGGCGGTCGCCGACCAGGCCGGGCGATTTTTCGAGAAGCGGCTCTACGACGACGAGATCCTCTTTGCGCGGCAGACTCCGTACCAGAAAATCGTGGTGACGCGCTTTCGGGAAGACCTACGGCTCTTTCTGGATGGCAACCTGCAGTTCTCGTCGCTCGATGAGTACCGCTACCACGAGGCTCTGGTTCACCCTGCCCTGAGCCTCTCGGTAAGTCAGGAGTCCGTGCTGGTGCTAGGCGGCGGCGACGGGCTGGGCGTGCGTGAAGTACTCAAGTGGCCTGGGGTTAAAAAAGTGGTGCTGGTGGATATTGACCCCGCCATGACCCGCATTGCCCGCACCTACCCGAGCCTTAAAGCCCAGAATAGCGGCGCACTCGATGACCCCCGTGTCACTTTAGTTCATGAAGATGCTTTCACCTACCTCAACAAGACGGGAGCGCTTTTTTCGGTGATCATCGGCGACCTGCCCGACCCGAACAGCGAGGTGCTCGCCAAGCTCTACTCCCGTGAGTTCTACAGCATGATCCGGCGCAGGCTTGCCCCCGGTGGCGCGTTTGTGACCCAGGCAACCTCGCCGCTTTTCTCGCGCGATGCCTTCTGGTGCATCGAGCGCACGGTCGCCGCGGCAGGTTTTTCGACCACGCCCTACCATGTCTACGTGCCAAGTTTCGGTGACTGGGGCTTCGTGCTGGCAAAAGACAGCGCTGCCTCTCCCAAGCTCACCGATACCCGGCTCTCGGGCCTGACACTCAAGTACCTCACTCCAGAGCTGCTCTCGACACTGACCGTTTTTGATGCGGACTCAAAACCTACCGTTGTCTCGGCGTCTACCCTGGATCGCCCTCAAGTCGTGCGTCACTACGAGCGGGGAGCCAAGCGTTGGGAGTAAAGCCAATCGGTATCCACTTGCTTCTCGATGCCTACGAGATCTCTCCAAGCCACCTAACGGATGCCCCGAGGCTCGCACAGGCACTCACTGAGGCGGCACTTGCGGCCCAGATGACGCCGCTCTCTGCCCCGGTGGTGCATGTCTTTCCCGGTGGGGGCCTGACCGCGTTTCTGCCGCTCGCCGAGTCGCACCTAGCGCTGCACACCTACCCCGAGCGTGGCTATATCGCCGCCGACTGCTTTACCTGTGGCCTCCCCGAAGGTGCCGACCGTGCCATGACTGTGCTCTGTAGCGCTCTCGGCGAGGGCCACTTTGAGATCCGTCGCCTGGAGCGTGGCTAGTGAAGCCGCGCTGGATCGTCTCTGCTCGCTACGACCTTGCCTTTTTTATCGGCTCCTGCGCTCTCACCTTCGCGTTCTATGGCCTCTACCGCACTGCCCATAACTTCGGTTTTTTATTACATGGCGACAGTATTCTCATCACCTACTTTTTCTTCACCGCCCTCTTTGATCACCCCCATATCTTCCAGACCTTTGCCCGCACCCACGCCGACAAAGACGAGTTTCAAAAACGCAAGGGGCTCTATACTTGGGGCCTTGCGGGTTTTATCGCGGCGGGCTTTGTGGGCGTGGCCCTGAAGTGGGAAGCGTACTTAATTGTGGGGGCGGCGGTCTATGGCACGTGGCATATCATGCGGCAGCACTACGGCTTCCTCAAGATCTATAAAGCCCTCAACGACGACCGTGCGCCTCTGGACAACTGGCTGGATGGCCTGACCTACTTCACGGGACTGTTCGCCTGCTTCTTCAACGACTACGGCGATGTGCGCGGCCCTCTGGTGGTCTACGGTAGCGTCAAAGTCAGTGTCCCAAACCTGCCGGGCGAGTGGGGTGAGGGGCTCTGGGTAGTGTTTTTGGTGCTCCTGACGCTCTTTGGGTTTCGCCAAGTGGGCCGCGCCATGCTGGGGCACCGCGTCAACCTGCCCAAAATACTCCTGATGCTCTCGGCGCTCGGGACGCACTACTTTGTCTTTTTTGCGACCGCCACGCCGTTCTTAGTCGCAGAGGCTCTGGAGACCGCCTACCACGATGTGCAGTACCACGCCTGGATGGCCCACTACGAAAAGCGGCGCTTTCCTGGCATCCGGCATGTCGCGCTAAAATGGGGAGCAACCGCGCTTGCCTACGGGTGTCTTGTCGGGGTGATCGAGATCAAGGGACTTCTCCAACCAGATGGCTGGGCAATGTGGGCGTTTATCCCCTTCACGATGGTCGTGATCTTCCACTACTTCGTGGATGGCCTGATCTGGAAAATGAGTGACTATCCTGAGCTTGGCAAGCTCCTTCTTCCTCCTAAAAAACCTGTCAGCAACCCAGAAAACCTGTCACAAAAATAGCCTTCATAGCGTATATATAAGACAGGAGATAGTTTTATGACACGTCGCAACGTCTTTCTGGCCGCCCTCTCGCTCACGCTTCTGTCGCTGCCGACCCTGCCCACGCAAGCCCAGCTTGATGGCGATCCCTACGTGGATGTCGTCGCACAGGGTAAGGGCCGGATCAACTACGCTGCTGGAGTGGTGAAGGCCACGGGCTACGGTGCCCCACCCACCAACTCGCAAAACCCCGCCCAGGCCCGGCTCATGGCCATGGGTGCGGCTAAGGCCGATGCGCTGCGCAATCTCGCGATGGCCGTGAGCTCGATCCAAGTCACCGCAACCACCAAGGTCAAGAACTATGTCACCGAGAGCGACACCGTCGAGACCAAAGTTACCGCGATCTTGCAGAACGCCCGGATTATCTCGGAGATAGTTGGCAAAGATGGCATGGCGTCTGTCACGGTTGAGATCCCAATGTACGGCAGAGGCTCCGTCGCCTCTGCGGTGATGGCGGAAGCGATTATGGAGCCACGGCGCGAGTCCCCAAGCCGAGAGCCTGTGCGCAGAGAGCCAGAACCCGAGCCTCTCTCACTCCCCGAGCGTGGCATCAAAACCAACCCTCGCGATCCGTTTAAAGAGCCTCGCGGTGGGGCAAAGCCCATCAAGGTCGAGCCGCGCAAGCCCAAAGCGGAGCCTAAGAACTACCACCTGCCGATCACCTCCCCCATCGAGGAAGGCCCCTTTACGTCGGTGATTGTAGACTGCCGTGGCCTAGGCATTCAAGCCGTGATGAGCCCTAAGATCTACGACACGAATGGCCGTGAGGTCTACGGCACACTCAACGTGGACGTGGACTACGCCATTGAGATTGGAATTGTGGGCTACCCGCGTTCGGTTGAAGAGGCACTCGCAAGCAAGCGAGCGGGAGAGAAGCCCCTTGTCGTTCGAGCGCTACGTGCCAAAGACTCCAGCAAGATAGATGTCGTGCTCTCCAATGAGGATGGCAAGCGGATACTAGAAGAGAGCCGACGTGATGGCTTTTTAGAAAAATGCCGCGTCATCCTGCTGTGTGATCCCGTTCGATAGGAACGCGACGGAAATGCGAATGCGAAGCGCACTCCTTGCCCTCACTGCCCTCCCGGCAGCAATCGTGATCGCCGCCCCGAGCTTTGCGGCACGTGAGGGCGATATCCTCAAGCTCTTTGAGAAAAAGCGCGTGATCGTCCAAGCCGCGCCCGAGCTGATGCCGCTCGCCGACGCACTTCTGGCGGGCTCGGGGGTCAAAGAGCGGGTGAGCTCTGAAGCGCAGGCGGAGACGACGGTGCGCCTCATGCTTACCCCCGAGAGTAGCGAGAATGTGATCGCCATCCAGCGCCCCAAGCGGGATCGCTGGATCGTCAACCTCTCCGCCCCCGACTCGGGGAACCTGCGCCAGCTCATCGTCGAGTTTCGCCGGCTGAAAGAGCCCCCTAAAGAGGTCATTCGTCGGTCTGTGCGCTCGGTGGCGGTGATTCCCATCGGGCCCGGAGCACTCTCTGCCGCGACACCTTTACTTACGGGCGTGCGCCATCTCGCCGCGGCGGACGCTTCCTCGCCTGTGGGCAACCGGGATGAGATTATTCTCTGGGATCGCTCCGTTCCCGGCGGCCTCGTCGCGCTTCCACAGGGCACCATCTGTGGGCCTCTCGATACGCTCACGTGGCGTGAGAGCCTTCCCGGCGGGCGCTCCCGCGCCGTGGTTGCCGCCCCCAGTGGCCCTCTTTTGGAAGGGGCTCTCAAGCGCCTGGGAGATCCTCTGAGCCTCTCGGAAGCCCCCACGGTCGTCTCCAGCGCAAAAGACCTTCGCAGCGTCCGCCGCGTCGCCGTGAGTGGGATCGGAGAGGATAGCGAGCTTGCCCGCCAGCTTGCCTCCCGTGCTGCCATCGGGTTGCGAAACATAGGAGCCTTTGAGGTACTGGAGCGCGAGGGACTCTCGGCCCTCCTCTCGGAGCTTGCCCTCTCGCAAGCCGGGATCACCGAAGCTCCAACTCGTAAAAAACTCCAGACACTTGCCGCCGCTGACACGCTCTTAATCGTCGAGCTGAGTGAGGCAAGTGGAGAGACGACCTACTCCGCGCGCCATGAGCGCTTGACTCCCAAGCAGGGGCAGGCTCCACAGCGCCCCCTAGAGCCGTCACGCTTCAGGCTGGATGTCGGCACCGATCCTCTCGCGCGTGCCGCCGCCGAAGCGCTTTTGGGTAGTAAAGTGGGCTACCGCACCGAGCGCGAGTACGCGGAGGCAATGGATGATTATCGCTTTCGTGTCCTGCCTGCCTGGGAGCGTGCTCTCTACAACTACCAGCAGGAGAGGCGCAACCGGCGTGTCTCCTGGCAGGAGAGAATCGCCTCGAAAGGATCGGCCAGTATCCGGGGGAGCGTCCGTTTAGTCAGCCTCAGCGATGGTGCGGTACTCTGGGAAGCGCCCCTGCAGGCCACGGAGACGGGGGAGGCTGCGGCCACGACCCGCACGATTACCACTCTGGGCGAAGAGAGTGCCCCCCGTGCCTTGGACCTGCCTCCCAGCACCACAAAGCCGCCTCAAGGAGTCGCACTACGTACCGGAGAGACGGCCCTGAGCCGCGCCCTCACCGAGCTACCTCTCACGGCTCTGCTCCCCAGCAGTAGCGCCGTTGTCGCAGAGCCCAGTGCGTCACTTACCCGAGCCACGGTTCTCGACACCGATTCCGAGAGCGTGCTGATCGGCCTAGGAAGTAGCGATGGTATCAAGAAGGGCGATGTGCTCCTAGTGCGCTTTCCAGAAAACACGGCTCTCCGTCTGATCGTCACAAAAGTCCGGGGCCGTAGCTGCGATGCCTCGTTTGAGCCAGAGACCAGCGCTAAGATCAAGGCACGGCTGATTCCCGGCCTGCCCGTGGAGCAGGCAAAATGATGGTCTTTGCCACTGTCGCGCAAGCACCACAGAGTCCCGAGATCCGTGTCGTGCTCGCCGAGGGCCGTGCCACTCTTACAAGCCTCGACATCGAGGGTGCACGTCGAGCCGCGATCGCCAGTGCGCTGCGAAACGCAGTGGAAAAGACGCTAGGCGTCTATGTCTCGGGGCAGACTCTGACAAAAGACTACGCCTTGTTGCGCGACCAGGTGCTAACCCGCAGCGACGGCCATGCCGTCCTCAACGACATCGTGCGGGTGGAGCAGCTTCCCCAGGAAATTCGCGTGATTGTTCGTGCCACAGTCTCCCTCCGCCCTCTTACCGAGCAAGTCCGTGCTCTGGGACTGGCGCGAGCCTGGCGGGTACAGACTCTCAATCCCACACTGGAAAAAGCGCTTATCGAAGCGGGTTTCACGGTGGAAGAAGACGAGAAAAAGACAGATATCACGGTGGCGGTCACTCCTCGCTTCACCACGGTCACCCAGCTCCCTCTGCAAACGGCTGTCGGCCCCATGATCATGTACACCGTGCGTGGCGAGGTCACGGCTCGGGCAAGGCGCGGCTCTGAGGTGGTGGCAGCGCGGGTGCAGACCGAGCTAGGACGGCATATTAACCTGGAAACCGCACGGCAGCAAGCTGTGGATGATGCCGTGGAAAAACTGGCCCGACTTCTGGCGGAGGACTTACTCGTGCTTCCCTCACGCCTCACCCAGCCCGTCCAGCTCGTCGTCACAGGCATTGCCAGCGCTGATGCTGCCCAGGCGCTCTGTGACCGTCTCGGAGCCCTGCCCAGTGTCCTCAAAGCCCTAAAGCGCTCCTGGAGTGGCACCAGCGCCACGTATGAGCTAGAAGTCCCAACCGAGACAGCAATGGCAGCGGCGCTCAAGGCTCTGGGGCTTACGGTGCTCTCGGAGAGCAAGACTCAGATAACTGCATGCAACCAAGCCCCACCGCGCAACCAAGCCCCACCGCGCAACCAAGTCCCACCGCGCAAACAAGTCTCCCCCAAACATGTCTTGAGAAGATGAAACGGTGTTCGGCTCTTGCTTGCGATGGGAGCGGACGAAGAAGCCAAGGAGTGGGTATCGCAGGAGCTCGCTCCGATACTCGTTCGTATCGCGGCTACACTACGACCGGCCAGAGATCGTCCTCTCTCGATTCACTTTGTGATCAGCAAGTGGGACCGCAATCGTGGTACAGACCCGAAAGCGCCATAGCGCCGAGAGCAGGTCATGGCGGGGCTCATCCTGCTCAGGTAAATCCACAGCAGCGGGCAGAGCGGGCGTTTCCCATTTCCCGTGCACAGGTTTTGGAAGAGATCACCCAAGAGACCTTCTTCAGCCGCCTGCGTCGCTTCTTTCATTGGTATAGGAGCAGTCGCCCTTCCAAGCAGAATAAAAATCTTATAAGTTAGTATTATCCAACTTAGTTGCGTTAGTATTTCAAAGTCCTGTCATTAATATGTCTAAATCTAAGTAATTCACAGGGTATCTATTTTTCATAGTTATTCACTTGTGTAATCAGGTATACTATATTTATAATGGCAGAATTTCAAGATACCAATGCTCCTCTGTTTGATTTTGTCGTCATGGGCTCCGGAATCGCGGGCCTGACTTTTGCGCTGAAAGTTGCGGATGCTGGCACGGTTGCTCTCATCACAAAAAAAGACAGATCAGACTCGAACACGAACTGGGCTCAGGGGGGGATTGCGGGGGTCATGGCACCTGACGACTCCTTTGATCTCCATATCCATGACACGCTGATCGCAGGGGCTGGCCTCTGTCACGAAGATGCGGTACGGACACTCGTCGTCGAGGGGCCGACTCGTATTCGGGAGCTGATTGCCCTCGGGACGCGCTTTACACAAGACCAAAAAGGCGCGCTCGCTCTCACGCAAGAAGGCGGCCACTCGCGGCGCAGAATTCTCTACAACAACGACCTAACCGGCCGTGAGATCGAGCGCGCCCTCGTGGAGAGTATCCACTCACACCCTTCGATCCAGGTTTTTGAGCACCACATGGCCATTGATCTGGCCAAGTCAAAAGACGATGATGAGCGGATCTGTGGTGCGTATGTTTTAGACACGCTTGATGGGGAGATCACGACCTTTCTGGCGAGACGTGCGGTCTTTCTGGCAACGGGTGGCTGCGGTGCTGTCTACACGCATACCACCAACCCCGCCATTGCAACCGGCGATGGGGTCGCGATGGCTTTCCGGGCGGGAGCACAAGTGGCCAACATGGAGTTTATCCAGTTCCATCCTACGACGCTCTACCATCCTGCGGCCCGTAGCTTTCTGATCTCAGAAGCAGTGCGCGGTGAGGGCGGAGTTCTCCGGGATGCCGCCGGGCGCGCCTTCATGAATGACTACGACGAGCGCGGGAACTTAGCGCCACGCGATATTGTGGCACGGGCCATTGACGCAGAGTGCAAGAAACAAAACGAGCCGTGTATGTTTCTGGATGCCACCCATATCAGCGCTACGGAGATTCAGCATCGGTTTCCCAATATCTACGCACGGTGCCTCAGCTACGGCATTGACATGACACGCGAGCCCATCCCCGTTGTGCCTGCGGCGCACTACATGTGTGGTGGGGTTGTCACGGATCTCTACGGACGCACAAGCCTACCACGGCTTTTTGCCAGCGGTGAGGTGACCTGTACGGGCGTCCATGGGGCCAATCGGCTCGCCTCCAACTCGCTTCTGGAGGGGCTGGTCTTCTCCCACCGAGCCGCGGACTTATTCTTGCACGACCTAGACGATACCCCGCCTCTTCTGGAGCATGTCCCTCCCTTTCGCCCCTACCGAGGTCGCGTGCGTATCGCAGACACGGAGGCACTGAAGACGCGCATTCAGGCGGCGATGACAAAGTTCGTGGGCATTGTCCGCAACGACGAGCGCCTCCACCAAGCGGATGTCGCAGTGAGTGTCATCATGGACGAGGTCGAGAGCCTCTACGCCACGTGCCGCCCAACCGAGGATCTCTTAGAGCTACGGAACCTGGCGCTGACGGCGCAGCTGATCATCCGCTCCGCACAGCAGCGCAAAGAGTCCCGGGGGCTACATACCACCTTGAACTACCCCGAAGCCCAGGAAAGTGAGCGCCACGACACCGTTCTTGTCAAGCGAAAACGCACCGACTTCGCCGTCGTGAATCGCTAGTATGAAAATAATATGGGTCGGGTGGGACTCGAACCCACGACCAATGCCTTATAGCTTCTCTCAGGAGTCGCACCTGAAATGGCATGAACCATCGTTCTCACGATAAGCAAAGGGCACTGCTCTACCACTGAGCTACCGACCCGTAGCACAGGGGAGTTTATCACGACAAAAATGAGTCGTCCACCCCCCGTGCATTTTTTTTGAAATGCAAGCTATAATACGGGCTTAGATGCCACGAACCAAAATTATCTGTACGCTAGGGCCTGCTGTAGATGCCCCAGAAACCTTGGAACGCCTGATCCGCTCTGGGATGGATGTTGCCCGTTTCAACTTCTCGCATGGTAGCCACGCCCAGCATGCAGAGCGCTTCGCACGGCTCCAGGCGGCAGCAGCTCGTGTCGGCAAGCCCGTCGCAGCCATGCAGGATCTCTGTGGACCCAAGCTCCGTGTGGGGACAATCATGGAGGGAGTCATCTTGGATGAGGGAGCGCAAGTCACCCTCACCCTGGCATCGGCGATAGGCACTGCGGAGTGCATCCCCCTTCCCATCCCGGAGTTTTTTGCCGTCGCCGCTCCCGGAATGCGCCTGCTGCTCGATGATGGCCTTCTGGAGCTGCAGGTCGAAACAGTAGAGTCAGAGAGGGTTATCTGTCGCGTGATTGCAGGGGGAGCGCTCTCCTCAGGCAAGGGCGTCAACCTGCCCGGTGTCCCCTTACCGGTCGCGGCAGTGACAGAGAAAGACGAGGCAGATCTTAAATTTGGGCTAGCGCTCGGAGTGGACTATGTCGCCCTCTCGTTTGTCCGCGACGTGGCCGATGTCCACCGGCTCCGCACGCTAATGCAGCAGGCGGGGCGTGTGGTTCCCATCCTAGTCAAGATCGAAAAAGCAGAAGCGCTAGAAAACTTGGATGCGATCCTGGAAGCGGCAGATGGCGCGATGGTGGCGCGCGGAGATCTGGGAGTTGAGCTACCGGTCGAGGAGATGGCCATGGTCCAGAAGCGCTTGATCCGTGCCTGTAACCGCCTCGGCAAGCCCGTGATTACGGCAACCCAGATGCTCGACTCCATGATCCGCAACCCGCGTCCCACCCGCGCCGAGGTCACCGACATCGCCAACGCGATCCTAGATGGTACGGATGCACTGATGCTTTCTGGGGAGACCGCGGTGGGAGCCCATCCCCTTCAGGCCGTCGAGACCATGGCACGGATCGCTCGCCGTACGGAAGAGCAGCTAGACTACGACCAGCTCTTGCGGGAGAAAACGGCAATCTTTGGCCGCGAGAGCGTCACCGATGCGGTTGCAGAGGCAGCCGTCACCATTGCCCATGATCTTCAGGCGGCGGCTATTCTCTGCGCCACTGAGTCTGGGGGAACGGCACGCTCCGTTGCGAAATTCCGCCCCAAGACACAAGTCGTAGCTGTCACTCCCTCGCTGGAAACCTGTCGACGCCTGGCTCTCTTCTGGGGGGTTCAGTCTCTCCTCATGCCCGTCCCTACCAGTGTCGAAGGTCTCCTGAGCGAGAGTGCGGCGGCAGCGGCGGCGGCAGGTTATTTGAAGACAGGAAGTCTCTTTGTGCTTACCTCAGGCACTCCGTTGGGAAAACCTGGAAGCACCAATCTTATCAAGGTACACTCTTTTGGCGAACCTCTCTAAACCTCGTCCCCAGCGCCAGCGGCGTCAGTCCAATATTTTCTGGCGCACTCTGGGCGGTGCTCTTGGCATAGTCTTAGCACTCGGTCTCTATGTTCGGTGGCTCTCGCTCCCTTGGTCCTTAGGAGCGCAGACCAATCGCGAGGTGCGTCAGCTCGAAGCAAGACTCCGTGACCGGCATGCAGAAAATGTAAGATATGCTCAACACCTAGCCTATCTCAAGTCCGCAGAAGGGATCGAAGCCATAGCCCGTTCACGAGGCTATCATCGCCCAGGTGAGACCGTCTACCTTCAGCCGCGTGAGAAAAAAAACGAGCGCCTCTGAGGAACTCTTCACACTGTGCCACAATCGAAGTTTGAAACCGAAGAGAATTGGGGGATAATAGCACGGACGACATACATGCCTCACTTAGAAAGCTCGCCCCCTTGCTCATTAAATAACGATGAAACTAGACAGAATCAGAAAGGAAACATGCCTGTGTCCGTAGAGCTTCTCTCGGTTCCAACGCGTGCCAAGCGTTCAAGTGTGTCTCGCGGTGCAAAACGCGCTCTTGATATTTTAGTGGCATCACTTGCTCTACTTCTGTTGTTACCCCTTCTGTCCTTGATCGCACTTCTTATCTATGCCACAGATCGTGGCCCCATTATCTACCGTCAGAAGCGTGTCGGGAAGAATGGTGAGCAGTTTACGTTCTATAAGTTTCGGAGCATGGTAACCAATGCCGATGCTCTGAAGGCGCGCCTAGCCGTTCAAAACGAAGCCTCGGGGCCGATTTTCAAGATGAAAAATGACCCACGTGTTACTAGGATTGGCCGTCTTTTACGACGAAGTTCATTAGATGAGACGCCTCAGTTCTGGAATGTCCTCAAGGGCGATATGACTCTCGTTGGGCCTCGACCGCATCTCAAGAGTGAGATTGATTCTTATCCCGACTATCCTATGGAGCGTCTGAGTGTCACTCCTGGCCTGATCTGTTTCCGCGAAGTGGAAGGGCGCTCGGGTCTGACGTTTGAGCGCTGGCTGGAGCTCGACATGAAGTATGTCAAGCACCACTCGTTTCGCACCGACCTGATGATTCTGCTACGAGCGATCCCTGCCATCCTTCTAGGGCGTGGAGCCTACTAGAGTACCCACTAGAGTCATCTCCCTTGGAAAAGCTAGGCACTGCGGCCTGGCTTTTATTGTTTGTCACGCAGGTATGAGATACCTCATTGAAGCTAGATTCGGCACAAAACAAGCAGGAGTTTTCGTCGCGCACAAAGAACATAGAGAGTAGTGTGCTTGACAGTACCCGAGGGTACTCGTACAATTACCGGAATCCATTTTTGCCTAGGGGAGTTTCTGATGCCAGGAACCACAATGAAAAAACATAACACACACCAACGCTTTGCCCGTCGTGGCAGTATCTGGGCAACTGCGAGTGCCCTCAGTCTTCTGCTACCCGCTGCTTCGGCTTGGGCAGATGGCCAGATCAAGTTTAAGATCGTGGATGCCAAAAACGGTGCTGTTCTACCTGG
>NZ_CBAYMC010000043.1:0-22066 GCF_964826245.1 Armatimonas sp.
GGGCGCGCCAAACTGGCAACTTTCCTGCACGCCGTGGCACTCAACTGCTGGCGCAAGCGGCTCCGAAGTGCACCTCCGCAAGCCTTGCCGCTTCTTGAAACCGATACCGCACCCGGCAATGCGATCAGCGCTCATCTCACGCGCCTCAGCTCTATGTCCCTCAAGGCACCGTTCAGAGCCGCGTCCACGAGGCGATCCTGCGCCTGCGAACCCTACTGTCCGAGAAAGACTTTGGACAAGTTGACGAGCATCCTCTAAAATTGCCTTGCACCCAAAAAGGGATCAGGGTAAACTGGCTCTGTTGCTATGCGTGTGATTGCTCTAAGTCGTCTGCGAGAGTTCTGGCAGTCTCATGCCGATGCTGAGGGAGTCCTTCGTGCATGGTACAAAGATGCAGAAGAGTCACAATGGCAGTCACCAGGGGATATTACCCGTGTGTATGCGACGGCCAGTATCCTGCCTGATAACCGTGTGGTGTTCAATATCAAGGGAAATACCTATCGGCTGATCGTCAAGATTAACTATAGCTACGGGATGGCCTACATTCGGTTTATAGGAACGCATGTCGAGTATGACCGAATAGACGCGACAACGATCTGAGTAATTCCTATGGACATTCGCCCTATCCACAACGACACCATTTATCGTGAGACTCTCACCGAGATTGAGGGGCTCTTCGATGCTACGCCAGGCACTCCTGAGGGGGATCGCTTAGAGGTTCTGGTGACGCTGGTCGAGGCCTATGAGCGGAAGCACTTTCCCATCCTGCCGCCCGATCCCGTGGATGCGATTGAGTACTGGATGGAGAGCCGGGGGCTAACACGCCGTGACCTAGAGCCGTTTATCGGGGCACGTGGCCGGGTCGCTGAGGTGCTGAACCGCCGCCGTCCCCTGAGCGTGGAGATGATCCGGCGCTTGCACACAGGCCTCGGACTTCCGGCGGAGATTCTGATTCAGCCCTACGCGCTACAACGGGCGGCCTAGCCCTCGTGTATGCCTCCCTTGTCGTCAATGTCGAAGCCCCTGGAATCAAGCAGCCGCTGACCTATCGGGTTCCGGAGGAGCTGGATGAGCTGACGGTGGGGGACTGCGTGGTGGTGCCTTTTGGCCGTCAGGAGGCGATTGGCTATGTGATGAGCCGGGAGGACGCGCCGCCAGAGGGGCTCGATCCCAGTATTATCAAGCCGATCAAGGCGAAAGTTCTGGGGGATGGCGCGAGCCTGCCCAAGGCGGTGCTCCAGACGGCGCAGTGGATGGCGCGGGAGTATTTTTGTGATCTCGCGACGGCGGTGCGCTCCGTCATCCCCGACTCGCAGGCCGCGCATCTGATCCGCCGTGTGCAGCTGGTGCCGGGCTGGGAAGAGAAGCTCCCTGAAATTACCACGGCTTCGCACCGCCTTGTGATCGAGACGCTGGCAGGCTGCCCAAGCGAGGCGGCGACTTTAGAAGAATTAGCAGAATTAGTCGCCAGCCGCGTGGACTCGCCGGTGAAGCTGCTGCGGGAACGCAATCTCCTGCGCGACATCTGGACGGTGGAGCCGCCGCGCACGGGGGCAAAGCGGGTGAAGGCGGCGCGGCTTCTTGTGGTCTGGGACGATGCCGAAGACGCGGCAAAGGCCCGTGAGGCGAAAGCCCCGGCGCAGGCCAAGCTCCTGCGGGCGCTCTCCAGTGCGGGCGGCGGGCCGCTGCCGGTCAGTAAGCTCATCGCCGAGGCGGGCGTCTCGGCGGCGGCGCTTAAGAAACTCGAGGCCGACGAGCTAATCTCCATGGAGGTGCTCACCGAGCGGCGGCGGCCTTACTCGCTCAGCACTAGCGCCGTGGTCGCCCCCGAGCTCATGCCCGAGCAAAAAATCGCGCTGGAGGAGATCAAAAAACGGCTGGACTCGCGGGCGCACAATGTCGCGCTCCTCTATGGCGTCACGGGCTCCGGTAAGACCGAGGTGTATCTGCGTGCGATTGCCGAGACGCGCCGCCGTGGACGAACCGCGCTGGTGCTGGTGCCGGAGATCGCGCTCACGGCTCAGGTGGTGGATAGCTTTCGCTCGCGTATTGGCGATCGGGTTGCGGTGCTGCACTCCAATCTCTCCCTGGGCGAGCGGCGCGACGAGTGGCAGCGCATTGCACGTGGCGAGGCCGATGTGGTGGTCGGGGCGCGCTCGGCGATCTTTTGCCCGCTGCCCAATGTCGGGCTGATCGTGGTGGACGAAGAGCACGAGAGCAGCTACAAGCAAGACCAGCCCGCGCCGCGCTACCACGCGCGGGAGGTGGCCATTGCCCGCGCGAGAGCCACCGGCGCGACCGTGATTCTGGGCTCCGCGACACCGTCGGTGGAGACGTTCTACAAGGCCGAAAAAGGCGAGTATGGCTTCCTGCCCTTGCGAGAGAGGGCACTCTCGCGGCCTCTGCCCTCCGTCGAGATTGTCGACCTGCGCGAGGGCTTTAAGAAGAACCAGCCCGCGCTCTTTGCCCAGCCGCTGCTGGAAGGAATCACCGAGCGCCTGGAAAAGCACGAGCAGACCATTCTCTTTCTCAACCGGCGCGGCTTCTCGATGTTTCTGCTCTGCCGCGACTGTGGCTACACCACCCGCTGCCCGGACTGCGAGGTCTCGCTGACCTACCATCAGCGCGCCGCCAAGCTGGTCTGCCACCACTGCAACTACGAGCGTCCCGCCCCGGATATGTGCCCCAACTGCAACGGGAATAGACTTCGCCCGTTTGGCATTGGCACGGAGAAGATCGAGGAGGAGATCAAGAAGGCATTTCCTACTGCGCGGGTGATTCGCATGGATCGGGACACGACCCAAGAGAAAAACGCCCACATGAAGATGCTGCGCCAGTTCCGTGCAGGCGAGGCGGACATTCTGATCGGGACACAGATGGTCGCCAAGGGCCTAGACTTTGCGGGCGTCACGCTGGTGGGTGTGATCTCCGCCGACACCGCGCTCAACCTCCCGGATTTTCGGGCCAGCGAGCGTGCCTTCCAGCTCCTGACCCAGGTCGCGGGCCGTGCGGGGCGCGGGCGCAAGCCGGGACATGTCGTGGTGCAGAGCTTCAACCCGGAGCACGAGTCCATCACCGCCGCCGCCGAGCACGACTACGAGCTTTTCTACAAGCGCGAGATCGTCTTTCGAGAGGAGCTGGGCTACCCGCCGTTTGCAAGGCTCGCCAATATCATCGCCACCGACGAAGACGAGCGCCTGCCGGAAGTGCGCCTGCGTGCCCTCGCCAATCGCTTAGAGGACTGCGACGGCCTCAAAGTCCTCGGCCCCGCGCCGTGCCCGCTCTCACGCCTCAAGGGAAAGTACCGCTGGCATCTGCTACTCAAGTGCGCCGACGGCGAGGCACTCCGCACGTATCTCCGCCGTGGCCTGCTCTCCCTTACCAGCTCCGACCGCTCCGGGATGACCATAGACCTCGACCCGATGAGCCTGCTCTGAGTGATAAACAGGAAGCTCCGTTTGCTGTAAGTCCCCGCACGCACCACACACTACTCGGCGAGTAGCTCCTCCCACGACTCCGCCTCGGGCAAGCGATCCGCCAGCTCCTCCAGCCGCGCCAAGTCCGACGCTTCCAGCGCCGCGCTCACCTTAGCAGCAGGAGTCCCCAGGCGCTTGATGCCCCAGCGCAGAATCAGGCTCCGCGCCTCCACCGCACGGCCACGTTCCATGCCCTGTTCAATACCTTCGATAATTCCCTTGGCGATGCCCTGCTCTTCTCCTAGCTCAATCCACTCATTGGTCAGTGTTAACATTGAATTTAATTCCTCTCGGGGCAAGAGCCCCACTTCACGCTGGAGTTCCACCAGCTCAGGTCGTGTCATCTGTAAGTAGGTTCGCACAAAGCCCGCGATAAGCTGCGAGCGGGCCGGGTCGAGCCGAAGCGTGGCGATCAGCCGCAGGCACTGCACTTTCACCTTCACCCGATCTCGCCGCGCGATCTGCATCTTGGACATGAGCGCCGTCGCCACCGGGTTGGGCGTGGTCACATAGTCGCGCCACTTCAGGCGGTTGAGCTGGATCACGCGAAACTGAAAACGGCTCACCACAAAGCCTGGGAAGCTGACCTCGTAGCGTGAAGGCTGGAGCCTGCGCGGCCTATCGAAGGAGTAGATCACCACGGGGTAGATCGGCAAGTCAAATTTCTCATGGAAGCGAGCAAAGTAGGTGAACATGCGCCTGGGAAAGCCACTCTGGGGCGTGGATTGGTTCTCCACGATCAGCAGAAAGAATGCTTCTTTGCCTTGAAAGCGAGCCTTGACGACAATATCGGACTCGTAGCGCTTGCCCTCAGTGATGTCGGTGAAGACCTCTTTATCTAAAAACTCAATGCTGTCAGGGTCGAGGTAGGCGGCCACATCGGGCAGAAAGCCTTGGATGAACTCAACGAAAAATGTCGTGAGCAGCTCTTTGAAAAGCCTGTCGTGATCAATCGCTTCCTCGTTCATGTTTTGCTGGATATTGTACCGCTTCCTGAGGTACGATACCGTCGGCTTATGGCTCCGTCGCGCTGGCTCCCGCTCTTTCTGGCCTGGACATTCCTGCTCCAGAGCCTCGCCCCCGGGCTCGCCTCACTTCATAAGGAATGCGACAGGCATGGAGAGAGAATTTAAACTAATGATAGTCAATAATATCAGGATAGATTGGGATAGTGTTGATGGTATTATTCGGGAGTCTGGTAATTTACAAGCTGCTCGATTTCTTATTGAAGAGTATGGTATCCCATTAATGGATGCCAGGTTGTCAGTGGAAGACTATTCTCAGAAAGATTTTATTGGTTGTATTGGAGAATGTTTATATGATTACCTTGTTTCTAAATTAGAAATTAAAACAAGGAATATAGATTCTGTATACATAGAAATGGGATCAGTTTATTTTCCTTGCTTTTACATTGGTATAAAAACGGAAGGTTATGCAGATTGCGGAATTGCAAAAGTGCAAGGGGCATTTAGTCGTGAGAATTACCAACAAGTATCATCTGTTGTTTACGAGATGCTTCAAGTCGATATTGAAAATCGAACAGGGCTATGAAGGTTTTTCTCGGAAGCCGACTATGCGAACATTTGCGACATGCGAACCCTCTTCGCTTGCCCGTACTCAAAGGGTGCCCAGGTCGCCGTCTCAGCGGCGGGGAGAGGCAGAAACCTACGAGAACAGCGCCGAGATGTCGTCGCGGGTGAGGGACTTGAAGAGGCTCTGCTCGGTCTGGATGATCGAGTCCACGAGAGCCTTTTTCTTCTCCTGTAGCAAAACGATCTTCTCTTCCACCGTGTCGCGGGCGAGGAACTTGTAGACAAAGACGGGCTTGGTCTGGCCGATTCGGTGCGTGCGATCCGATGCCTGCTGCTCGACGGCGGGGTTCCACCACGGGTCAATGTGGATCACGTAGTCCGCCGCCGTTAAGTTCAAACCGACGCCGCCTGCCTTGAGAGAGATCAGGAAAAACGGAATGTTTTCGTCGGCCTGGAACTGATCCACACGGCCCTGACGGTCTTTGGTGCGGCCATCTAAATAGAGATAGGGGACAGATTTTGCGTCCAGCTCGTTTTTGAGCAGCCCCAGCATCTGCGTGAACTGCGAGAAGATCAGCGCCTTGTGGCCCTCCGCACGGAGTGTCTCCATCGTCTCTAAGATCGCCTCCAGCTTCGCCGAGCCGACCTTGGTCGTGGGCTCCATCAGGCGCGGGTCGCAGCAGATCTGGCGCAGGCGCAGGAGCCCTTCGAGCACGCGGAGCTGGGCATTGGAGCTGCCCTCACTATCGAGGATGCCTAAGATCTGGGCACGGTACTTATCGCGGGTTTGCTCGTAGAGCTTGCGCTGGGGGGCTTCTAGCTCGACGGTGATAATGCGCTCAGTGCGGGGCGGCAGGTCCGTGGCGACTTGGGCCTTGGTGCGACGCAGGAGAAAGGGACGCGTGAGAGCCCGGAGCGCTGAGGCCGCGTTTTCATCCTTGCCGCGCTCAATCGGGGCGAGAAAGTTCTCCTTAAAGACCTCGATGCCGCCGAGCAGGCCAGGATTCAGAAACGCAAACTGGCTCCAGAGCTCGGCAGTGCCATTCTCGATAGGCGTGCCTGTCAGGGTCAGGCGGTGCTCGGCCTTGAGCAAGCGCGAGGCGCGGCTGGTCTGGGCAAGCGGGTTTTTAATGGCCTGGGCTTCGTCTAGGATCGCGTAGAAGAAGGGGTACTTGCTGAGCTTCTCGATATCGCGTAGCAGAATCCCGTAGGTGGTAATAATGAGGTCGTTGCCATCAAAGGCTTTGGTATCTTCCACGCGGCTGCTGTCGTCGTAGCGGTGTAGCTTCAGGCCCGGTGCGAACTTTTCTGCCTCCCGCTCCCAGTTGAAGACCAGCGAGCGCGGCACCACCAGCAGGCTGGCTTTCTTGCTCTGGCCCTGCACGGAGAGAAGCAGGGCTAGGGCAGCAAGAGTCTTTCCTGTTCCCATGTCATCAGCGAGGCAGCCACCAAAGCCACTGTTTTTGAGAAAGTGCAGCCAGTCGTAGCCCGCTTTTTGGTAGGGGCGCAGAACACCATCGAGAGAAGCGGGCAGAGGAGTCTCGTCCACTTTCTCAAACTGCCGCAGCTTGCGTTTCTTGCGCTCAAACTCTTCGTCGGCCTGCGCGTCGCCGTCGCTGTCGGTGATGGCTTGCTCGAAGAGTAGTGCATGGAGGGGCGAGAGGCGCAGGGCATCGGTGTCTTTGGGCTCACCTGCCAGCGCAAAGACATGCCGGAACCGCTCGATCCAGTCATCGGGGATCATCCCTACCGAGCCGTCGGCTAGCTTGACGTAGCGCTCTTTTTTCTTAATCGCCCGGCGCAGCTCTTTAAGGCTGGCATGCGTGTCCCCAAACTCAACGAGGCCCTCGACATCGAACCAGTCAATTCCGCTGGTGACATTAAACGAGAGAGTCGGCTTGCTCCGGTTAACTTTAATGCTACTGAGCGCCTCCTCGCCAAAGATCGCGAAGCTCTCCTCGACGAGGCGTGGCAGGTGATGCAGCAAAAAGTCTACGGGAGTCAGACGAGCACGGAGCGTAAACTCACCCGCCTCGTTGCCACGCTTGAGGCCGTGCGTGAGTAGGGCATCGTAGGCCTTGATCTCCGCACTCGTATCCCGGTAGACCCGGTCTAAAAGTCCCGTTGTCTCGTTGTACTGGAGCATGGTTGGGGACGATTCTTTGCGCCAGGCCAGCTCTGTCTCGCCGTAGCCGAAGCGAAGCTGGGCGACTAGCTCTTTTTCCCGCTCGCTCAGATAGAGGCGGCACTGTGGGGCCACCCCCCGCACTTCGTCGCCAAAGAGCCCCTCGCCGGTGAGAGGCAGGCGCTCCGCGGCACGCGGGAGATACTCACTGCGGAAATAGGGAACCTCTTCCACAGGAACCACGACCGGCTCGCTCTCCAAGAGCGTCACCAGTGACTTGGGAACGGAGCCAAAGCCCACCAGCTGGCTGTCCAGCTTGAGCCAGAGCGGATCTTTTAGCACCATCTCCGGGCGCTTGACAGTCACGGGCTCACCCTCGATCAGCAGGCGCGGCCCGAGGATCATGCTCCCATCGGGGTTGTTGCTCAGGTGCAGCGCCACGCTGCCTGCCCCGGGCTTGACCTTGACATGGTGCTGGAAGGGAAGTGCATCGGTGCCGGTGAAGACAAGCGCCTCTCCCAAGAGGGCCAGGAGGGAGTGCAATTGCGACGACTCCGCGCTGTAGTAGTTGTAGTACGAGGCCTGCGTGGTGGCGAGGCGAACGGCGAGCTTGAGCTCCTGTGAGGCATTTTCGAGCTGCTCACTATCCACATTACGCATGCGCCAGTTACGCCCGCCTTCGTCTTTAAGCTGCTTGGCGAGCGCGGCATGATCTGCGTGGTCGAGGATACCCCCGAGTGCACTCTGTGGGATCGCGTAGGGGATAAGCTGCCAGTTTCGGTAGGAGGGCTGGAGCGAGAACGCGAGCAGGCGCGGGGGGCGCTTGGCCTTGGTGGCAGTGGCATCGCTTCCCAAGACGCTCTGGAGGCGTGTCTCCCAGGTCTGTGGGGGATTAGACGTTAAGTACTGCTCCAGTCCCATCGCCGCCGTGGCAATGTGCAGACAGGGGCGCTCTCCGGTAAACAGAGGGCAGGTACAGTCGCAGGCGATACTCCCCTCTTCAAGAATCTCTAGCCGCACCCGCGCTTTATCGTGTGGCCCTGCCTCCACGAGCATCGTTGCTTCTGTGGGAGAGCTCTCCTCAACCTGACACCGGCCGCGCCATAGTAAGTTGCGGGCCTTGTCTAGGATCGTCCGGTCGGTAGCTTCTGCAATTTTAGCGCGACGAAGAAGAGTCGCTGTCAGGAGAGGGCGGCGCATGAAACCTGCATTATATCGCGTCTCCTAAAAGTACGTTCGGGCCATCTGTTGCCACCAAGGCCAGTCATGACCCGTGCTATCGCCCCAGACATCGAGCTTGTGAGGAATGGAGCGAGCACTAAGTACCCCACTAAGGCGTATATTGTCGTTGCGGCAGATATCGTTCTCTCCCGTTGCCAGAATCAAGGTTAGCTGCTGGTAGCGCTCCCAGTACCAGCCATCATCATCCTGGGGGAGATACATCAAGGGCTGGTGGAAGTAAAAATCCTCGCCACGGTAGTCGCCCACAAAGCTCGTCATGTCGTAGGCACCGCCCATGCTCACGCAGTGGCTCACGACATCGGGGTGGCGAAGGGCAAAGTTGACGGCATGGTAGCCCCCAAACGAGCAGCCCGTTACGGCAAGACGTCCGTTGCCGCCTGTCATCAGGGGGAGCACCTCATGGAGCAGATACGCCTCGTACTCATTATGGCGCCGAATCTTATCCCAGGGCGCGACCTTCTTGTTGTACCAGCTCTCGGCATCGACACTATCCACACAGTAGAGGTGCAAGTAGCCCGCCTCAATCTTGGCAGAGAGCGCGTTAACCATGCCCCGGTCTTCGTACTCGTAGTACTTGCCCAGCGATGTTGGAAAGACCAGCACGGGCATCCCGGCATGGCCAAACTCCAGAAGCTCCATCGTACGATTCAGGCGTGGGCTATGCCAGCGATGAAAAACTCGGTTCATTTTTATCTCTCCGCCCCCTCGAAGGGAGCGTCTGGTGGCATCGTTCCTCTGCCGTAAAGCCCGTGCCGGGCTACCAATTCTATTCCCCGGGCGGTCTTAGTCGGTATGCTTCTCTTTAGGGGGCAGGCTATGGAAGAAATCCTGGTAGAAACGTTCTGTATAGGTGCTCAAAAGCTCGCCGACGCGCTCGTATTTTTCGGAGGCGACAACTACCCCCGCGTGGTTCTTCTTTTCGAGTTTCCACCAGACCTCAGGATCGTTGTAGCCAGATAGATCGGGGGATTCTTGACGGGCGAGAGAGACTAAGAGCCCGGCATAGCGCTTGTGCGACGGCTCCGGAGTGTAGCTCTCTCGCACCTCCAGCTTGGCCCACTCCGCCCACAGATTCAGACCAGAGGCCGCCTCGATCATGTCCGCGATATGGGCACCTCCAACACGGGCGCTGGTCTCGAGAAAATAAAACTGCCCATCTGCGGCACTCTGAATGTACTCGGTGTGCGAGACACCGCGCACGAGCCCGAGGGTTTTTAAGACCGTGGCATTGAGTTTTTTAAGCGCTTTCTCCTCCATGGAGCCATAGGTCACGTTCTGGGTGCAGAAGACGCGGCCTTCGTGACTGACTTCCAGCGGTGGGCGGGCGTAGCGGCTCACGAGTGCCCAGAGGACTTTGGAGCCGTCCACGATAGAGTCCACGTGCCAGATCGTGCCGGGCAGAAACTCTTCGAGCAAGTAGTAGGACTGTCGGTCGCCCAGCGCGTCTAAAAGGGGCCAGAGGTCAGCCTCGCTCTCGACTTTCTTGATCCCAATCGCCCCCGCCTGGGTGCGTGGCTTGAGGACATAAGGCGGCGGGACATCGGCCATAAACGCCCGGATCTCGTCGTAGTTGAGTACCCCGACAAAGCGCGGGATGGCCAGGCCACCGTCACGGGCTTTGGAGCGCATGGCGAGTTTATCGCGGAAGTAGCGCGCCGTGGTGTCGCCCATGCCCCCGATGCGCAGATGCTCCCGCAGAAGCGCGGCTTTCTCGACATCAAAGTCATCGAGTGGCACGATCTTATCAATCTTGACCGTGCGTGCGAGATAACTCACGGCATGCATCATGTCATTTAGATCCCACTCTTTGTCCACATCGGGCATGAAGTAGATATCGTCTAGGCACTCGCGTGGCCAGTCCGCATTTTCTAGGCTCTGGGAGGTGAGTAGAAGTGTCTTCCAGCCTTCTGCTTTACACTGGCGCAGAAACGCCTGGCCTTTTTCAAAGCTCGCAATGGCAAGAATCGTTTTCATTTGGCGCATTCTACCTGATCCTGCCGCTCTAACCGGCGGGACAAAAAAACAGCCCTCGCCCATTAAAGGAGCGAGAGCTGTTTTATAAAAAGCGCTGGTTGCTTACACACCCTTGGGTAGGGGAGCCTGGCCTGCCAGGATCGCCTTGAACTTACGGCTGGTGAGCATGCGAGCTGCCACTTTGATCTTCTTGGTGCCGCCGCCCTCAGCAGGAACGGAGACAGTCTGAAGATTCACCTGGAAGGTGCGGCAGGTCTTGGGGGCGCGGTGGGCCCACTGACCTGAGTGGACGTGTCGGGTGTTGCGACCCGCTTGGGCCTTACGGCCACTGATGGCGCAGACTTTAGACATTACTTTGTCTCCTTGAAGGTCGTGTGCTTGCGCAGGACGGGATCGTACTTTTTCAGCTCGATCCGGTTGGGGTCGTTACGCTTGTTTTTAACGGTGACGTAGGTTGCACCGCTCTCCGTGGAACGGAGGGTGACGATGATGCGGTTTTCTGAACTTTTTTTTGCCATGGGAATACGTTTGCGCTCCTAGGATGCCAAGGGAGAAGTATACCGGGTGAAATCAATCTTCGCAAGAGTAGGTACACTTTTCGTGTGAAAAATCGTTTTTGTGAGCACTTTGGTCTGACCTCTCCTGTGGTTCAGGCTCCTATTGGCAGTGCCTCTTGCCCTGAGCTGGTGGCCGCCGTGAGTAATGCGGGAGGTCTCGGAGTGCTCTCGGGAACCTGGCGCACGCCCTCGGAGCTGCGCTCCCTGATCCGAAAGACACAGGCGCTGACCACGCGGCCCTTTGGAGTGAACTTGGTACTGGCGTGGGACATGACTGAGCGCGTGGCGATTTGCTTAGAGGAGAATGCCAAGCTACTCTCGTTTTTCTGGGGCGATCCCGGGCCGCACATCCCGGTGGTTCACTCTGTTGGTGGGAAGGTTTTTCACACCGTGGGTAGCGCGGATGAGGCCCGAAAAGCTGCCGATGTTGGCGTGGATGTGATCGTCGCGCAGGGCTGGGAGGCGGGTGGGCATGTCTGGGGGAAAGTCACGACACTCGCTCTAGTCCCACGGGTCGTGGATGCCATCCCTGAGCTTCCCGTGCTTGCCGCGGGAGGAATCGCCGACGGACGAGGGATCGCCGCCGCGCTGGCCCTCGGAGCCGAGGCGGCGTGGATGGGGACACGGTTTCTGCTAACACGCGAGGCAAGGGTGCACGCCCGCTACCAGCAGTGCCTCCAAGAAGCCACGGAGGCTGACACGCTCTATACCGAAAGATTCTCGGGCGGCTGGCCGGATGCGCCGCACCGTGTCCTAGAGTGCCTTCGGGACTGGGAGCAGGCCGAGGAGATTATCGCACACTACAGCGATGGCGAGGCGATTGGTCGGCTCTCGTCGAACCTGCCTGCCCCAGGCGTTACCGGCAATATCGAGGCGATGTGCCTCTACGCGGGCCAGAGCGTGGGGCTAAGCCGAGAAATTCTGCCCGCCGCCCAGCTTGTTGCACAGCTCAGCGAAGAAACCCACACGGCGGTCTGCAACCTTTGGAGACGTCAGGGTACAATATCGTAGGAGTTTTTCAGAATGGCTCGACTATCACCGTGGGTTTTTGCGGGTATTGGCTGTCTAGGTGTGGTGGCTTTAGGCGTGGTGTCTATCGGTGGCATTGGGCTCATGGTTGCCAAAAACATGAAAGAGGAAATAGCCAAGCCGATTGATAAAGCTGCCGTCTTGCACGACCTCAATGTGCCAATTCATCCCAAGGCAACCCTGGATGAGATCACGACTCGCTCTCTGCGTGCGGGAATGGTCTCTATGGCCCGGATGACAAACCTTAAGATGGCAGCGGCGGCCTTTCAGCTTGGTGCACCTGCGGATGAGGTGCTCTCTTGGTATGAGAAAGAGCTGGAAAAGCGGGGCTACCAGAAAAAATCTGCGGATAAAGAGCAGTCGCTGCGCTATGAGCAGAAAGACAGCACGATTTTAATCAGCGTCACAAAGTCAGGCTCGCTGACTATCACGCGCATGAGAACGCCGGGTAAGTAGTGTATCGTTTATTTTGTTTTAAGGAGTCGTCATTATGAGTTTTGATCTAGGAAAAGACACATCGTTTAACCCACCGCCGCCGCCCAAGCGCCGGATGTCCCCGTGGGCGATTACGGGCATTGGCTGTCTCGTGCTGCTGGTTGGGGGAGCCGTCGGGATTGGGGTGCTGGTCTCGAAGGCTACCAATGCGATGAAAGAGGAGATGAAAAAGCCCGTCAATAAAGAGCAAGCGTTGGCAGATCTTGAGGATACTCCGATCTACTCAAAGGCGCAGTTTGATGAGATGGGAACCCGGATGGGACGCGCAGGAATGAGCCTTGGGCGACAGTTTATCCCGGCGGAGAAAACGGCGATTGTCGGCTTCCGTACCGAAGATTCTGCGAGCACGGTCTATGCCTGGTACGACGAGAAAATGGCGACCCTAGGCTTTCGTCCCGAAGAGGGTGGGCGCGGTGCACAGCGTGGAGGCCATGCGTTTCGGAAGGGCAACGACATGGTGATGGTGCAGATGAACAAGGCTAAGGGCGAGTGGAATAGCCTGATCCTGATGCGCTTCTACAACGTCAAGAAGAAGTAGGGCACCTAGCGCCGAACCATCTCCTCTAGGGCCGTCACGTAGGCTTCAAAAGCGCGGCGGCCCGAGTCGGTGGGGAGATAGGTGGTGCGGGGCTTCTTGCCGTGGAACTCTTTGGTAACACGGACATAGCCGCTCTCTTCCAGCACCGTTAAGTGGGTAGAGAGGTTGCCATCCGAGACCCCCAGAGCGGCCTTGAGGAAGTTGAAGTCGCACTCTCCCGAGGCCATTAAACTCGACATGACGCCAAGGCGAACCTTCTGATGGATTACGTCATCTATTGCATCTAGTTTTCGAACTGCCGCCATTTTCTCTCTTATTTCCTCACTTACCAACCGTACTTCAGGCCCATCCACGCCCCATAGATAATATGAAAGCCCCCGAATGTTAGGGCCATCAGGGCACGTGGGCCGATCACAAAGTTGTCTGGTAGCAGGAGCGCAATCACGCCCGCCGCCAGAAACGCCCAGCCCATCACCGAGACTTCCCGCCGACTAAACATCCCGATCGCTAAAAGCGCTACGGCGTAGCAGAGAATCCACAGGCCGTAGAGATAGGTTCCCAGCGCCTCCGGGTGCAGCAGGTGAAACAGGGTAATCCCTACGCCTGCCAGCAGGCCGGGAGCCACGGCCCGTGCCAGGTGCACCCCGAGCGCCGAGAAGGCTTTCTTCCCCACACGTGCCGCTTTCCGCTTGGTCAAGAGTACGTCCGTGACAAACGCCAGCACGACAGTCGCTCCCCAGATCGCCACAAAGAGCAGCTTTTCCGACCAGGTTCCCAGGTTGGTGGGAGCAAAGATCGCCGCCGCTAGCGCATAGCAGCCCGCCAGGACACCCGAGAGCCCTGAGAGGGTCGAGTGCTTTGTCGAGCGCTCCATCGCCTGCCGGATGACGCGAAGGTGCTCCTCGGCCTCTCCAGCGCTGGTGACGATGCGAAAGATGGGGCTACCATCGGGGTGAAATTTTGTTTCTTTGCCTGGCAAAGCGCTTTTCCTCACTAGGGTACCGCAGGTTTAAGATGCTGTCAACTGAAGCAGGGCTTCTTCGGCGGCGGCTCGCTCTGCCGCACGGAGTGCTCTGCCGGTGCCCATGCCCAGAAGCTGCTCCTCACAGAGTACTTCAACGGAGACAGAGTCGGTCTCGGTCTCGGAGACGAGCTGGCGGTACTCGGGCTTCTTGCGGCCCTGTGCCTGGAGTGCCTCTTGTAGGCGGCTCTTGGGGTGCTTGGCGGCAGGGTTCTGCAAGACAAGCTGGAGCGGCTCGGCCAGTGTGGTCTGGACAAAGGCAAAGGCAGCGTACTCGCCACACTCCAGGTAGAGCGCCCCGACCACGGCCTCATACGCTCCCGAGAGCAGGCGGGTCTGCTGGGCGAGGCCCATCTTCTGGCCACCGGGATCGAGGCGGAGCAGCTCAGGCAGGCCGAGAGACTGCGCCACATCGGCCTGGGTCTCGCGGTCTACGACACTAGCGCGGGCGAGGGTGAGTGTGCCCTCAGCAGCATCGGGGAGCGCGTCCATGAGAATGCGGGCGACATAGGCACTGAGCAGGGCATCGCCCAGAAACTCCAGGCGCTCGTTGGAGTGGGGATGGGGAGCCGCCGAGCGGTGGGTCAGTGCCTGCGTGAGCAGCACACTCTCCGGGGCAAATCCCCACCGCTGGGCGAACGCGGTCACTTCAGCGCCGCCACGGCATCCGCGATCCGGGCAACGCCCTTCTCGATTGTGGCGCGGCTGGTGGCGTAGCTCAGGCGCATGTAGTCGTCGGCCCCGAAGCCCGAGCCGGGCACGACGGCGACTTTCTGCGTGGCAAGCAGGTAGTCCGCCACATCATCGCCGCTTGTGAGCGTCTTGCCCTCGGGTGTGATCTTGCCGTAGAGCTCGCTCACTTTCGGAAAGACATAGAACGCGCCCTCGGGCATCAGGCAGCTCAGGCCGTAAATGCTGTTGACTCCCGCGACAATGAGCTTTCTTCTTGCATCGAACTCGGTGCACCACTCTTGTAGAAAGCTCTGGTCGCCGGTGAGCGCGGCCAGGCCCGCCCACTGCGCGATACTGGTCGGGTTGCTCGTGCTCTGGTCTTGCAGGCGGTTCATTGCGCTGACATACTCCAGCTCCGCCGCGACATAGCCGAGGCGCCAGCCGGTCATGGAGTAGGCTTTGCTCATCCCATTGACCGTGAATGTCCGCTTCTTGATCTCCGGCCCTAGCGCCGCAATCGAGACAAACTCATTGTTATCGTAGACAATTTTCTCGTAGATCTCGTCGGAGATGACGAAGAAGTCGTGCTGAATGGCTAGCTCTGCTAGCGCCTCGATCGTGGCACGCGGCCACATCGCGCCGCTAGGGTTGCTGGGCGAGTTGAGGATCACGATCTTGGTCTTGGGGGTGATCGCGGCCTTGAGCTGCTCGACGGTAGGGGCAAAGTTGGTGGCATCGGTGGTCTGCAAAATCACCGGCGTCCCATCGGCGAGCTTGACCTGCTCGGGGTAGCTGACCCAGTAGGGCGCGGGAATCACCACTTCATCGCCCTCGCTGACCATGGCCTGGAAGATATTGTAGAGCGTGTGCTTGCCGCCGCAGGAGACAATCACATTGGCGGGAGCGTAGTCCAGGTTGTTATCGGTCTTGAGCTTCTCGGCGATGGCCTTGCGTAGCTCCGGGATGCCTGCCGAGGGCGTGTACTTGGTCTTGCCTTTGGCAAGCGCCTCGATGGCAGCGTCTTTGATGTGCTGCGGGGTGTCAAAGTCCGGCTCCCCGGCACCGAAGCCGAGGACATCGTGACCGTCCGCCTTGAGCTGGTTGGCTTTGGCGGTGATGGCGAGGGTGGGCGAGGGGGCGCAAGCAAGTGCGCGGGGGGAGAGGGGGGAAAGACGACTCATTTCATCTTGTAGTATAGCGCACTCTGCTGACCATCTCCCCTGGATGCTCGGCCATCTCCCCAAACCCCTCTTCCCAACGAGGAACGAGTGGCAGGGGGAAGAGGGGTTTGGGGAGATGGCCGAAGGGGATCACTCGCTCAGGAGGCGGGAGACGGCGGTAAGAAGCTCGGTGGGCTGGAAGGGTTTGGTGAGGTAGAGATCGGCCCCTTGGAGCAGGCCCTTCATCATGTCGCTATCCGAGTCGTGGGCGCTGAGCAAGACGACAGGGAGGTTCTGGAGCACTCTATCGGCGCGTACTAAGGCCACCAGCGCCAGGCCATCCAGCTCGGGCATCTCCACATCGGCGACGACGAGGTCAAAAGACTCTTGCATGAGCAGGCGCATGGCCTCGGCACCATTGGAGGCGGTCTCAATGGTGTAGCCTGCATTGCTCAGATTGGCATGCAAGATCCGTCGTATTTTTTCGTCGTCATCAACAACAAGGACGCGGAGGGCTTCGGGCGTAGTGGCTTCTGGCATATCGGTCTAGTTTACGCCAAAAAGGGGGGCTTGAACACCCCCCAAGAAGGCTATTAAATTATTCTCAATACTACCAGGCTAGGAGCGCAGGTCTTCAAACAAGACGGTCGAGAGGTAGCGCTCGGCGTTGCTGGCGACAATGACCACGATGCGCTTTCCGGCGTTTTCGGGGCGCTTGCCCACCTCAATGGCAGCGTGGATCGCCGCGCCCGACGAAATCCCCACCGCGAGTCCTTCTTCACGCATCACCCGGCGTGCCATGGCGACCGCTTCTTCGTTGGCGACCGGGAAGGTCTCGTCCACGACACTGGTGTGCAGGTTGTCCGGAACAAAGCCCGCCCCGATTCCCTGGATTTTATGCGGCGCGGGGGCGAGTGTCTCGCCCGCAAGGGTCTGATGGATCACCTGCGAGGCCGTCGGCTCCACCGCTACCGTGGTAAAGCTGGGCTTACGTGCCTTGATCACCTCCGCGACTCCCGTCAGAGTTCCGCCCGTGCCCACGCCGGAGACCAGAATGTCTACCGTGCCGTCGGTGTCTCTCCAGATCTCCTCGGCGGTGGTGCGCCGGTGAATATCTGGGTTGGCGGGGTTCTCAAACTGCTGGGGAATAAAATACTTCTCCGGGTCTTGCGCCGCGATCTCATTGGCTTTCTTAATCGCACCGGTCATCCCGATTCCGTAGCTGGGGGGCACCAGCTCCAGAGTCGCGCCGTAGCCCTTAAGGAGCAAGCGGCGCTCCATGGACATCGTCTCGGGCATCACCAAGATAATCTCGTAGCCCTTGGCCGCCGCCACAAACGCCAGCGCGATTCCCGTGTTGCCACTGGTCGGCTCGACAATCACATTTCTGCCCGGCGCGATCCGGCCCGCTTTCTCCGCTGCCTCGATCATGTTGACCCCGATACGGTCTTTTACGGAGAGGCCTGGGTTGAGATACTCCAGCTTGACAATAATCTCGGCGACAGAGCCCTCGGTGACGCGGTTGAGGCGCACGAGCGGGGTGTTGCCAATCAGCTCAGTGGGATTGTTGTAGATTTTCATAGTTTTTCCTATTGCTTAGATATGCATGGCTAAGAAGCCATCGCGGGTTGCGGTGCGGCGCTCTAAAAGCTCGGCGATGGTGACCGTCTCCACGACAGAGAGCAGGGCCGCGCGAAGCTCACGCCAGACCCCCCGTACCACTTGCACCTCGGGGATCGCACCCAGAGACTCGGGCTCTTCGGGCGTGCCCTGGATCAGCTCGTGGGGGATCAGCGGCCCGGAGAGCGCCCGCAGCACCGCTCCCACAGTTACCCGATCGGGAGTATCCGCTAAAACGTAGCCGCCGCCTGCTCCACGAATCGAGCGCACGACTTCCGCGCGGCGTAGCGACGCCAGAAGCTGCTCCAGAAACGGCTCGGGGATTTGCTGACGTGCCGCGATCTCACGTGCCTGCACCGGTGAAGCATTTCCCTGTGCGGCCAGATCTAAAACGGCTCGTAGGCCATAGTCTTCTTTAGAGGTAAAGGTCATAATTTTGACTAATTCTAGTAAATTGATCGGATTTATACTATCCTAAAACTCCGCATTTGGCAAGGTACAATAGCCACCGTGCTCAAGATTCACTGTATCTCTGACTTTGCGCAGCTTGAAAATCACTGGAAGAGGCTGGCGGCAGCAGGCAATGCCACCGTCTTTCAAACCTGGGAGTGGAGTGCCGCTTGGTGGCGTCATAATCAGCGCGGCAAGAAGCTCATGGCGCTACTTTGTGAGGAGACAGGCGAGCTTGGGGCGGGCGTGATCGGGCTGGCTCCGTTTTATCGTACCGCTGGGGTCTTGCGGCTTGTCGGAACCGGCGGCTCGGACTATCTCGATTTTCTCGCCCTGCCTGGCCATGAGACCGGTGTCGCGATCATGGTGGCGGAGTGGCTCCAGAGCAATCCCTACCGCTGGCTCTGGGCGGATCTTCAGCAGATTGCGCCGGGAAGCACCGCCCGGCACCTGACAGGAACCCAGCAGTGGCCGGGGGAGACTTGTCCCTATCTGCCGCTCCCGACAACCTACGGAGCCTTCCTGCAAACGCGCAATAAAAAGCTGCGCCAGAATATCGGCTACTACGAGCGCTCGATGGAAAAGCAGCACGCGCTGGAGATTCGCCTCGCCTCACACAAGTCTTTTAAAGCGGACATACGGGCGTTTTTTGAGCTCCACCAGCTCCGCTGGCGGGGGCGCTGGATGCCAGGGGCCTTTGCCTCACAGGCCGCACGCGCTTTTCATACGGAGGCTGCGTGGGCGCTTCTGGAGTCCGGGAACCTGCGCCTGCACACGCTCCGGCTGGATGGCAAAGCGGTGGCGTCTCTCTACTGTTTTCATAAAGCCCGCACCACCTACTACTACCTCAGCGGCTTCGATCCTAAAGTATCCAAGCTCTCGCCGGGAACTGTCCTAACGGCCAACGCGATCCAGCATGCTATTGAGGCGGATAGTGCCACGACCTTTGACTTTCTCCGCGGCGACGAAGGCTATAAGTACAAGTGGGGAGCGCAAGACCGCTACAACAAGCGCCTCTCCCTGGCGCAGCCGGGCCAGCCTCTCTCACAGCTCCTGGCAACCTCGGGGCGTCTTGCGCTGTCTTTGGAGCTAAAGCTCAAGCACGCGATGCACGCTCGCCAGGGCGGGGTGCACTCCCCGGCAGGCAAAGAAAAATCCCCCGAAAAAACGGAGCAAAGGCAAGGAAATGAAGTTTTTTAGTGCCCTCATGCGCTGGTTGTTTTTTCTCGCGCTCACGGCGGCGCTTGCCTGGAACATCTGGCAGGTACGCCAGCTTCGCACGGAAGTCAACCAGCTAAAAGCCGCGCGGGGTAAGGCGGGCGGAGGAAGTGTATCCGATAAGCCAACCTTGACAAACTCGCTTGCGCTCCTCAAGGCATCGAAAGCGCACGCGGAGAAAGCCCAGGTGCTTCTCAAGGCCAAGAAGCTCGAAGAAGCTGCCAAAGAGACGAAGCTTGCCGCAGAGACGGCGCAAAAAGCCTATGCCGGTGCGCAGAACTCCGACCCACTCGGGGAGCTACAAAGTACGGTACAATCCCTATCAAAGCAGGTTGGTTCCCTCTGGGAGACCGAGAAAAAGAAAGAACCAAAAAAACCATGAACACGCAAAAATGGGGGAGTGGCTCGCTGGTTATACTGGCACTCGCCGGAGTGGGCTGTAAAGGAGGGCTCCCCTCTAAGCAAAAAGAGGTTGAACTCGGTCAGCAGTTCGCGCAGGAGTACGAGCAGAAGCTCCCCGATGGCCCGATTGTCACTCGTGGCCCAGAGTACGAGCGGGTTCAGCGCGTCGCTGCTAAGCTTCTCCCCCTCGCCCGAAAAGACTGGGATGTTCCCTACACGGTTAAGGTGATCCAGTCCGACCAGATCAATGCCTTTGCTGTGCCTGGCGGCCCCATTTACTTTTATACGGGCCTGATCAAGCTGGCAGCCAATGATGATGAGCTTGCATCGGTGCTGGGTCATGAAATTGCGCATATCACGAAGCGTCACTCCGTGAAGCAGATGAAGAAAAGCCAGGACATGATGATTGGGCTGGCCGCTATAGATGTGCTCATCAAAGGTGGCAATACCGTCAAAGGTGCGGCGGAGATCGCGGCGGGGCTTCAGCAGATGAAGTTCTCCCGAGGCGATGAGAATCAGGCGGATGAGTTTGGTTTTAAGTACTTAGTGAACATGAACTATAACTCGGATGCGATGGCGAGCTTCTTCACCAAGATGGGGGAGAAAACGGGAGGAAATGGGGGAGGCAGGCTCGGCGATTTTCTTTCGTCGCACCCGATGACCAACAAGCGTGTTGAGGCTGCAACCAAGCGCTCCACCGACTTCAAAAAAGGAAACTACAAGGCTCCGTGAAGGGTTTCCTGAAACTGTGAGGGTTATCGCTGTGGTTCCGGCCTACAACGAAGGTCGTCGCATCGTGCCCGTTCTGGATACGCTGGCTGCTGCGCCTTCCGTAGATGCGATCGTGGCGGTCGACGATGGCTCCCGTGACGATACATTTGCGGTGGCGAGTCAGCACCCTGCGGTGGCGACGGGCAAGCTACGGGTCGTTCAGCAGAACCCCAACCAGGGCAAAGGGGCGGCCATGCAGCGCGGTGCGGATGAGGCCGAGGGAGCGGAGATACTTCTGTTTCTGGATGCCGATCTCACCGGGCTTACCGTCGAGCACGTCGAGCGCCTGCTTGCCCCTGTGCGGAGCGGCGAGAAAGTCATGGCGCTGGGAGTCTTTCGGGGCGGCAACTTCTGGACCACGCTGGCCCAGATCCTCGCTCCCAATATCTCCGGCCAGCGTGCCATCCGCCGCGATGTCTTTCTCAATGTCCCCTGCCTCGCCGATGCCCGCTACGGAGTCGAGCTAGCGATCACCAGCTTTGTGATGGGGGAAGGCCTCCCCATGACCGATGTCGTCTTGAAAGATGTCTCCCACCCCACCAAAGAGCGGAAACTGGGCCTCCTGCCGGGCGTTGTTGCCCGGTGCCGAATGTACCAGCAGATGATGCCGTTTTTACTGCGCCGCTACAATCCCAAGCGAAAGCGAAAGCCCTAAGGCGAAAATAATACTATGAGCAAATCTCTTCGTGACGATCTTTTGAGCCTTTTGGCATTGCAGGTAGTAGACTCCCAGATTGAGAAAGCCAAGGCGACTCTG
Source organism: Armatimonas sp. (assembly GCF_964826245.1). Taxonomy (NCBI): domain Bacteria; kingdom Bacillati; phylum Armatimonadota; class Armatimonadia; order Armatimonadales; family Armatimonadaceae; genus Armatimonas; species Armatimonas sp. Next base: position 21,040 of record NZ_CBAYMC010000043.1, read on the forward strand.
GCGGCGACAGACAATGGTGCGGCGGCCTTAGGGGCTTACAACACCAAAAAGAAACAGGCGGAGGCGCTACGGGCACTGGCGATAAAAGCCCAATCGGAGCAGAAAGATACAGAGCTGAAGCTGGAGACGATTGAGACCAAGCGTAAGCATGAGGAGAAGCGCCTCTATAGCGGGAGTGTGACGGGCTCACGGGAGCTGGAGAATCTGCAAAAAGAGCTGGACATGCTGGTGCGGCAGAAAGATGCTGCAGAAGAAAATGTCCTTCTTGCGATGGATGCCGCCGCCGAAGCTGTCTCGCTCGCGGAGACGGCAGAGAAAGAGCAGCTGCTTCAGGCGAGCCGGTTTAAAAAAGTGCGTGCCCACTACGAAGCCCGGCACAAAGAGCTGACGGCAGAGATCGAGAGCCTGAAAGCGCCACGGATTGCCGCCGTGGCCGAGGTCAGCAGTGCGGAGCTTCTCACACGCTACGACAATATCCGGGGCAAAAAACAAGGAGTCGGCTGCGCTCCGGTGGGCAGCGACGATGCCTGTGGGGCCTGTCACACGCGCATCAATACACAGGCTGCAGACGCAGGACGGCGTGGGGAGAGTATCGTCTTTTGTGAGCACTGTGGCCGCATTCTCACTCCGGCCCACTAGTTGCAAGGTGCTAAACTCGGGAGCGGATCATGCGACAAAATGCGGCTTTTCGAGTAGGGGTACTGGCTTTATTGGGAGCACTAGCGGGGTGTTCTGGGGCAGGGAGTGGGGGGCCAGCGACGGCAACCGCACTCTCTGTGCCGACCACGCGCTTTGAGCCCAACTATCTCGACACGCTTGACGAGGGACGGCAGTGGTCACGCTTTGCACTGCGCTACCAGCTCCGCTCGTCCTCGGGCCGCGACTTGGCACCGCTTATGGAGGCTGGTCTGAGCGCTTGGGCTCCGCACTACGACGGGATTTTTACTTTTACGGCCACAACAGACAGCAGCTACGAGCTCTCTGTGGAGACGGTTCCCGAGGGCTCGCGAGGCAGCTCTACGATAGG
>NZ_CBAYMC010000044.1:0-21858 GCF_964826245.1 Armatimonas sp.
CGACAGTCACCAAAGGCGTCGTCAAGCGCCTGCACGAAGCGGGATTTGTCGCTGTCACCAGCGCCGCCGATGCCTATGCCGTGGTCGCCTGGAAAGAGAAGCCCCGCCGGTGAGCAAGGGCGTTACGTTGGGAGCCCGAAAAAGGTGGAGGAAGCTTTTCGGTGGCGCTGGAGCCTGATCTCTGAGCCTAAATCTGCTGAAGTGTGGATTCTCTTTGCTCCGCTCTGCCTTAAAATTGTCGGTGGAGGAAATGATGATCTACTTTGTGGAAGGTGACATTCTCAAGACAAAGGCGGCGGCACTGGCGCACGGAGTCGCACCTAATGATGACTGCAAGTCCGGACTGGCTCTGGCGCTTCGTGAGCAGTGGCCAGGGATGTATGGCGACCTGCGGCACTACTATAAAACGTACCACCCGAAGCCGGGGAACCTGTGGATCTGGAGCGGCGTGGGTGGCGTGCGGATCGTGAGCCTGTTCACTCAGGAACCCGCGCCTGAACATAGCCATGGACACCCGGGGAAGGCTCACCTTGAGCATGTCAATCATGCCCTGCGTGAGCTGGCGAAGCTGGTGGAGACCGAGAAACTGACCAGCCTTGCGCTGCCTCGTCTGGCAACGGGAGTGGGAGGGCTGGAGTGGGGTGATGTGAAGCCCTTGATGGAGAAGCACCTAGGGAGCTTGAGTACTCCGGTTTATGTCTATGAGGACTATAAACCCGGCATTGTGGCTGAGGAGCCCGGTACCTAGCCGTGCGATAAACAGGTATCATGGGATCATGCAACTTCCCCCTGATACCAAGCTTCAGGGGGAGACACCTCCCGGCCCTGGGGACATTCCCGAGGGCGTGTGTGTCTCTCCCGATATGCGCCGCAGCCAGCGCATTCCGCCCAACCAGAGCCGCACGAAGAAGTGGCCGGTGCTGGACACGGGGATTCATCCCAAGCCGATTGCGCCTGAGGATGTGACGCTGGAGCTTTATGGCGAGGTCGAGGCGCCGGTCTTGCTCACTTGGGCGGAGCTGCAAGAGCTTCCAAAGACCACCGTCGCGGCGGACATGCACTGCGTCACGCGCTGGTCGCGGCTGGGCAATCTCTGGGAAGGGATTAGCACGCAGACACTTCTTCAACAAGTCAAGCTCAAGCCAACGGCCAAGTACGTGATGGTCTACGGGCGCGATGAAGTGACATTCTTTCGGGGGGGCTCCGCGACCTGGAGCACGAACCTGCCACTGGAGCACTTCCGCCATGACGACTGCCTCGTGGCTTGGAGCCACGACGGTGAGCCGCTGACCAATGAGCACGGCGGGCCACTGCGGCTGGTGATTCCAAAGCTCTACGCCTGGAAGTCGGCAAAGTGGGTCTGCGCGATTGAGTTTAAGTCGGAAGACGCACCGGGCTACTGGGAAAAAGGTGGCTACCACATGCTAGGCGATCCCTGGAAAGAGCAGCGCTTCCGCTTCAGCGAAGAAACGGGCGATGAGCTATGACACTTGCAGAGTTTCGGGCGCAGTTTCCCAGTACCCAGAATGGGGTGCACCTGAACCACGCGGGAATGGGGCCCGTTCCCATGGTGGTCTCCACCGCCGTTCATCAAGCTCTTACTGAGCTGAGTCATGGCGATGGCATGATGGCCTTTCGTGCTCACCTAGGGCGGGCACAGCGCCTACGCGAGCAGCTTGCCCGGCTCATGAATGTCGCGCCTGTTGGAGTGGGCCTGGTGCGCAACACGAGCCATGGCTTGGCAATTGCGGCCCAGGCGATCCCGTTTCTGCCGGGCGAGAACGTCGTGGTGGGGGCGTGCGAGTACCCATCGGTGGTCTATCCCTGGCAGTCGCAGGCTTGGCGTGGTGTAGAGACGCGACTGGTCGCCTGTCCTGAGGGTCTTCTCTCCGAAGACGACTTAATGGCGGCCTGTGACGAGAAAACCCGTGTGCTAGCCGTGAGCTGGGTGCAGTGGGGAACCGGCCAGCGGATGGACCTAGAGAAGCTCGGGGCGTTCTGTAAGGCCCGAGATATTTGGTTTGTGGTGGATGTGATCCAGGGGCTGGGGGCACTGGAGTGTGATCTAACGGCCTGTGGTGCGGATATCGCCGCCGGGGGCTGTCACAAGTGGTTGCTGGCTCCGGCGGGGATTGGCCCTCTCTATATCAAGCCTGAGCGCCTCCGTGAGCTACTTCCCACCAATGTCGGCTGGAACTGGGTGGATCGACCCTTTGTCTGGGATCGGCTGCGCTTTGAGGATACCAAGCCGGGCACGGAGCGCTTTGAAGAGGGAAGCCCCGCGATCTTGGCTGTAGCGGCTCTGGAAGCCTCGCTTGGGCTGCTGGAGTCGGTGGGAATGGGGGCAATCGAGGCCGCCGTCCGTGCCAATGCCGAGGCACTGCGCGGAAAACTGCGCGCGTGTGACATGATGCTCTGCCCGACGGACGGCCACAGTGGCATCGTCCCGTTTCGGCACCCGACTCGGAGCAACGAAGACGTTCTGGAGTCACTTGACAGTCAGAGTATCTGGGCCGCCGTGCGGTGCGACTGGGTGCGCTTTTCGCCGCATGCCTACACGACCCGCGATGATGTGGAGCGAGCGATACGTGCCCTGGGAAACTAGCGCGGTCTTAGCCATCTTTGCGATTCTGACGGGGCTTGCACTCGGGACTCTGGGGGCAGGAGGCGCGATTCTGGCGCTGCCCGCCTTCACCTACGCAGCGCACTTGCCTCATCGTGAGGCGAGCGCAACAAGCCTGTTGGTTGTGGGAACGGCGGCCTTGATCGGCGGACTGATGACGCTCCGTCGCTGCCAAGCCAGCCCCGACGAAGCCCTGCCCGACTTTAAAATCGCCCTGCCTTTTCTTGTGGCAGGTCTCTTAGGCTCTTGGGGTGGGGCAAAACTTTCCCCGTTTATCCCCGATGTGGCGCTAAAGCTGCTCTTTGGAGCCATCGTCGTGGCCGCCGCCGCCGCTCTAGCTGCACGGGCGCTGGCTAAGTCTCCTACGGATACACCAGCGCCCGCTAAAGTGCCACCACGCTGGCTGGCTCCTCTTCTAGGACTCTGGGTAGGCGGGCTGACCGGCCTTGTGGGAGTGGGCGGAGGATTTATCATTGTTCCTGCGCTCACCCTGATCGGCGGCCTCTCCCTCAAACGTGCCTCCGCCACCTCGGTCTGGATCATCACCGGCAACGCGGCGGCGGCGCTCGTGGGCTATATCGGCCAGGTACATATCGCCTGGGGGCTGGCCGGAGCCTTTCTCGCCGTGACTCTGGCTGCCATGGTGGTCGGCCAGCGCCTCGCCCACCACACCAACCCCCGAACCCTCCAGCTTGTCTTTGCCACGTTTCTGCTGATTATTGGAGCTGCCACCCTGATTAAGCGATAATCTCCTTGATGGGGTCTGTGTGCTCCACACCGACGAGTTTCTGATCCAGCCCGCCGTAGAAGTAGCTGAGCTTGTTGGGATCGAGGCCCATGAGCTGGAGCGCGGTGGCATGCAGGCTCTTGACATGAAATGGGCTGTCCACGGCGCGGCTGCCTAGCTCATCCGTGGAGCCGACACTCACGCCGCCTTTCACCCCGCCGCCCGCCATCCACATCGTGAAGCCGTAGGCATTGTGGTCGCGCCCAGTGCCTGCCGCGTACTCCGCGACCGGCTGACGGCCAAACTCACCGCCCCAGATGATAAGGGTCGAGTCCAGAAGCCCGCGCTGCTTGAGGTCCTGCATCAGCGCCGCGATGGGCTTGTCGGTGCGGCCTGCGTGGAGCGTGTGGTTGAACATCAGATCGCCGTGGGCATCCCAGTTGGCATCGTTGTGGCTACCGCCTGAGTACACTTGAATAAAGCGCACGCCTTTCTCGACCAAGCGCCGCGTCAGGATCATCTTGCGGGCAAAGTCTGCCGTCTTGGGATCGTCGAGGCCGTAGAGCTTCTTGATGTGCTCGGGCTCACTGTCGACGTCGACGGCCTCGGGGGCGTTGGACTGCATCTTGTAGGCAAGCTCGTAGCTCGCGATTCGGGCCGCCAGGTTGGAGTTGTCGGCGCGAGGGCCAAGGTGCTCGTGGTTGTATTCTTGGAGTGAGTCTAAAAGCTGGCGCTGGGCATCTTTGGAGAGCTCCTCGGGACGTGCTAGATCCAGAATGGGCGTTCCGGCGGGACGCAGCACGGTTCCCTGGTAGCTGGCGGGCATGTAGCCACTGCTCCAGTTCTTTGCGCCTGAGATCGGGCCACCAGACTGATCCAGCATCACCACAAAGCCGGGCAGGTTCTCATTGACGGACCCGAGGCCGTAGTTCACCCACGAGCCCAGACACGGCGCACCGGAGAGAATCTTGCCCGAGTTCATCTGGAGCATTGCGGAGCCATGGATCGGGGAGTCCGCCGTCATGGAGTGGATAAACGCCATGTCGTCCACGCAGTTGCCGACATTAGGGAAGAGATCGGAGATCCACTTGCCGCTTTGCCCGTACTGCTTGAACTTCCACTTGGGCTCGATCAGGCGGCCCTGGTTGCGCTTGCCACCCCGCCCGAACGTCTTTACTTCAATGGTCTGGTTATCCCGCCCGTACAGGGTGGGTTTATAGTCAAACGTGTCAATATGGCTGGGGCCGCCGTACATGAACAGAAAGATCACCGACTTGGCCTTACCCGGAAACATCGGCGGTTTAGGCGCGAGGGGATTGCCCAGCGCTTTTTGTGCCCCCTGACCCCCGCTTGCGGGGGAATTGAAGGCGAAGCCATCTTTGGCCAGCAGGCCGGTCAGGGCCAGACCCGTAAACTTGGCTCCCGCTTCCCAAAGAAACTCACGTCGTGTTCGCTTGCAAAAGTTTTCCATAGTACCCTCTTCCCCCCGGCCCCCTCCTCCCAACCCTGCGGAGGCAGGGTTGAGCGAGGGGGAGTTTATAGAACCCTCTCCTCTCCCCCTCCTCCCGTGGTTTTCGGGAGGAGGGGGCCGGGGGGAGGAGGGCTCTAGTCTAGATACATAAACTCATTGAGATTGAGCGTGAGCAGGCAGAAGGTCGCTTTTGCTTGCTCAAGTGACATCTTTTGGCTCTCTAGTGTCTTGATCAGCTTGAGGCCACGGGTGATCTCGGCAGGAGTCGGTGTGCGCTGCGTGGCGAGAGTCAGGCCACGAGCGACAAACTTCTCAACCGTTCCACCACTCTCTTTATCGAGACGAGCCGCTAGAATCTTGGCTTGGTCGTGGAAGAACTTGCCGTTGAGCGTGGTGAGCGCCTGAGTCGGCTGGGTGCTGGAGAAACGTGTCGGGGTGGTGCGGTCGGTCTCTGCGGCATCGAAGCCATCCATCAGCGGGAAGATCAGCGAGCGCTTCACAAAGATATAGACACTGCGCCGGGCCTTGTCCTCAGGCGTCATGCGATCCGGGTACCAGTCTTTACCCGGCACGGACTGGCCCTGGAGTACTTCTCTGGGAATATCGGGATAGACCGACGGCCCGTAGAGCTTGGGGTTGAGGTTTCCACAGACCGTTAGCACCGAGTCGCGGAGCTCTTCTGCCGTTAAGCGCCGCATGTCCATCCGCCAGAAAAGATTGTTCTGTGGGTCTGCCTTGAGGGCTACCGCACTGTTCCGTGAGCTTTGTTTGTAGGTATTGCTCATTAGAATCAGCTTGTGGAGGCTCTTGACCGACCAGCCTAGCTCATGGGTGAACTTGGTTGCCCGGTAGTCAAGAAGCTCTGGGTGTGTGGGCGCATCGCCGCCAAGACCAAAGTTACTGGACGAGCGGACGATCCCGCGCCCAAAGTGCCCTTGCCAGATACGATTGGCCATCACGCGGCCCGTGAGCTTATTGTCCGGGCTCGCGATCCAGTTGGCGAGGGTCAGGCGGCGGCCTGAGCTACTCTCGCTGAGCTGCGCGGCGGGAATGGAGGCCCGCCCACCTCGGACGGGCTCGCCCGTGGAGGGGGGCACGGGGATGCGCTCAACGGGCAGCTTGGCACTGCCGCCGCCGAGAATCTCTGGCCAGCCTGGTTCTACTTTATCAGCGGGGGCCGCGGCGGAGCCTCGCAGAAGCACAAACGTCTCCAGTGGCTTGTCCATCTCCGTGACACACAGCGCACGGTTCACCTCGACTGGCTGGTTCTTAAGATCTTCGAGCTGCTTCTTAGCGCGGGCGTACTCAGGATTGGCGACCGCCACACTCGCCTGGCCTTCGGGGCCGTTGCTGGCATTGGTGGAGAGCAGGCGACGTGGGGCTCTCGGGCCCTGTCCAGGCCCTGCCCAAGAGACAGCCAGGCCGATCCCAAAGTTATTCTGGAAGTACTCCAGCCGGATCGGGACACGTCCCGCCTCTAGCTGAACGGCCTTGCTCTGCTCTTGGCCCTGGCCATGGATGCCATCGTGCTTGATGAGCTCGGTGCCGTTCACTACCAAGCGCGAGCCATCATCGGAGTCTAAGAAGAACGTATAGCGCCCGGCTTTCGGAACGACCAACGTGCCTTCAAAGACAAAGCCGATGGCGCTGTCTCGGTCTCGGAGCGTGATATCAAAGCGCTTGCTGGGCACGGGGCCACTGCGCTCGGCTTTTAGCGTGTCGAAGTTGGGGAGCTTCTCGAACGTGTCGCGGTAGTACTTGTAGGTCAGGTCGTCGAGGTCGCTTGCGGCGCTGGGGTCGGCGCTCGGGGCGGCGTTTTCGAGCTCTTTGAGCTTGAGCTGGAGGGCATCGAGTTTTTGTTTTTTCTCTTCGAGCCGCTTCAGGTAGTCCGCACGCTGCAATTCGTTCTCAAAGATGGGCTTCTCATCGGTGGGGCCACCGTTGCGGAAGTGATTGATCCCATTGAAGAAGCTGACGAGCTTATAGTAGTCTTTCTGGAGAATGGGGTCTATTTTATGATTATGGCAGCGGGCGCAGTCAAAGGTCAGGCCCATAAAGGTCTGTCCAACCGTAGTGACAATGTCATCGAGGCCATCGTAGCGGGCCTGCTCACGATCCGTGGGCTCATCATCCCAGATTCCGAGGCGATAGAAGCCCGTGGCAAGCAAGCCATCGTTGCCGCCGTCGGGCATTTCATCACCGGCGAGCTGCTCTTTGACAAATCTATCGTAGGGTTTGTCGGCGTTGAAGCTACGGATCACGTAGTCGCGGTAGCGCCACGGCTGTGGCTTGGGGTTATCACGCTCGTAGGAGTTGGTCTCGGCATAGCGCATCAGATCGAGCCACTGCCGTCCCGCCTTTTCGCCATAGTGCGGCGAGGCGAGGAGGCGATCGACCAGTTTTTCGTAGGCATCAGGCGCTTTATCGGCCTCAAAGGCGGTCACGTCCTCGGGGGTGGGCGGCAGGCCCGTCAAGTCGTAGCTCAGTCGCCGAATCAGCTCACGGCGGCTTGCCGTGGGGCTGGGCTTGAGGTTTTTCTTTTCTAGATTTGCAAGCACAAACGCATCAATGGGATTGCGCACCCAGGCGGCGTTCTTGACTTTGGGGGGCGTAGCATTCTTGACGGGTTGAAAGGCCCAGTGGGTCTTTCCCATCTCAAAGAGAGGGCTTCCTACCCCATTGGGAGCTGCGGGGCTTGCGGGCCAGAGACCACCTGCTTTTGTCCACTCCGTCAGAGCCGCCACTTCGGCGGGCGAGAGGGGCGCGTTGTTGAGAGGCATGCGCGGCTTGCCGCCAAGGCCATTGACACGCTGCATCACCAGAGCGAGCTTGTCGGCGGGAATTGTCTTGTCGAGACGTAGCCCCGCAGATGCGCCTGCTTCTCCATGGCACCCTTCGCACTTCGCCAGCACGAGAGGCCGGATCTTCGACTCGAAGAACGCCGTCTGTTCTGCCGTTAACGTTTCTGGTGTCTTCTGTTGCTGGCCCATCGCCATTGCCGCCAGCCCGAGCACACCAATCACTCCCAATAATTCTTTCCGCATGGGTTCCTTAGCCTTTGTCAATCAACGTATGGTACAACGGAAGTGTACCCTATCGCCATGAGTGAAACGCAGGAAGACCTTCGCCAAACCGCCGCTGAGCTGACTGATACGGGGATCATTGGGGAGCGGACGCGAGAGCGCATTACCCACCGCCCCGCAGGCCCCGCTATGGTCTCGCGCGGCCTGCGTGTCGCGGGGCTCTCGGAGGCATTTGCGCCCTACGAGATGGTGCGCACCCGCTGGCAACAAGGACAAGTCTTGGTCAGCTACGGTGGCGAGGGACTTGCCTGGGTGAACGAGGAGTGGCTTCCTGTTGCCTCTGGAACCGCCTATCTCTCCCCACCGGGCGTTCCGCATGCGTTTCGTCCACGCTATCCCGATGCGCCTTGGGAGTTTGCTTGGGTGATCTTTACCCCAGATGCGGAGCTTCCCTGGCCGGAGCACGCGAGTCTCATTAATGCCGACCCTGAGCCCCTGCGCGATGCGATCTTAGGGCTCTGGCGTGAGTCGCGGGCCGCGGCGGAGGCAGCGCACCTAACGGTCTGGGCGGAGCTGACCCTGCTCCAAGCCCGGCGCCTGCTCCGTGGTGGTGCTCGTCCCGAGCGCCTGCGCCGTCTCTGGGATGCTATTGAGAGAGACCTTGCGCACCCTTGGACTGCCCCTGAGCTGGCCGCCATTGCTTGCCTCTCTGAGGGGCAGCTCCGTGTGGTCTGTCAGCAGGAGACCGGAAATAGCCCTTTGGAGCAAGTGACGCTCCTGCGGATGCGCCATGCAGGAGCGCTCCTGCTCTCCACAGAGGCCAGTATTGAGCAGATCGCCCGCGCGGTCGGCTATGCCAACCCGTTTGCCTTCTCAACCGCCTTCAAGCGTGTCTTAGGCGTTCCTCCCAGCCACTGGCGAAAATAGCTTAGTCATCAAAAAATCAGGAATAATGCAGACATGCTAACCGAAGACGAGATCGAGCAGTACTTCTGTGAGGGCTACTTGCTCAAGAGAAACCTAGTGCCACAGAGCGTCGTCGAGTCCGTTCGGGCAATCGGCGAGACGACGAAAACCACCGACGGTGGCGGCTGGACACCTAAAATATTTGACCGTGAGAACCCGATATATGAGCCTGAGCTTCATGCGATCCTGCGCCACCCGAGTGTTGTCACTACGGCAGGGCAGCTCCTAGGAACACCACCGCTGATCTACTACGGCATGCTCGCCATTGTCCCGGCGCACGGGGGAAATGGCCTGCCCTGGCACCAGGACAATATGTACTCGCATATCTATGGTGGGGCGCTCAATATCTTCGTAGCGCTCTCGGAGATCACGCCAGAGATGGCCAATCTGTGGGTTGCGCCGGGTTCGCACAAGCTCGGGACGCAGGCATCCAAGCGCAACGAGACCACCGCCAAGGGCCACCGTGAGGCGCTGGTCGAGCCTGAGAATGGGCTGCTCTTGCCCACGCTTCAACCCGGCGATACGTGTATTTTTACCCGCGACACGCTCCACCGCTCGCTGACCAACACGACCGATAAAAACCGCTACGCCTACGCCGCACAGTTCTGCGCTACCAACGCCCGCTACACTGAGACGGGCAAGCGCCCACCTTTGTGTGTAGACCCGGCCGCTTTAAGCTGAGCCGCGAGCCAATCAAACGCCGCAGCTTGCATGAGCAGATCAAATTTATGTCCACCAGGATAGAACTGCCCGACATAGTTCTCAGGCTTCCCCACCGACGCGTAGTGCCGCGCAATTCTCGCATCGGCGGTGCGCATTCCCTCCAGCGTAAAGAGCGGATCGGCTTCGTCGTACTGGACCATGAGCGGCGACGGTGCCCGGCAGGCAGCGAGATCGGGGTAGTCGCCGTGGGGCATCCAGGCAGGTGGGTAGAGGAGCCAGGTGTGGCTGACAATATTATGATCCAGCAGGCTGGGGAAGGTGCTCATCATCCCCACCACTACCGAGGCCCGAATCTTAGAGCAAGTTGCCTGAAGCAGCGCTGCCCGCAGGCCGCCGCCCGAGAGCCCGACACAGCCGAGTGCCCTGCTCTGCACATCGGGGCGCGATGCCAAGTAGCTCGCCGCGACTCGGTCTTCGTAGCTGACCACGCCCGCGAGGCTAATCCCTAGAACCGTGGCGTACTTGGCAACCAGCTCCTCGTGCAGGCCTGCTGTCGTATTGTAGAGCTGTGCGGGGTTGGCCCCAGACTCAGAGGCCAGCTTCTTGCCGCGCCCTTGGTGGAGTGCGGTCATGGTCTCCAGTGGGAACTTGCGGCTGCCCCAGAGAAAGACATCGGGGACGAGCACGGCAAAGCCGCGCCGGGCCAGCTCGTTGGCGTAGGCGCGGCCTCCGTAGTACTGTCCTCGCGACGGTGCAACGGGCTCCGGAACCGGCTCGGGGCCATCGGCGATTTGTTCTTTGCCGTAGAGCTTGAAGCCACCATGATGGTGCAGGGCAAGCACACCAGGGAGCTTCTTGCCATCGCTGCCCACGGGGCGGAGATAGAACGCCTGGGTGCGTGGCCCGTAGCCCACCGACCAAGAGAGCAGCTCGCCGGAGACACCATCGCGCTCCCAGCGCTGCTCTATTCTTACGTCTTGTGGGGCTTCGTCGCCGGGCGCGAACGCCAGCGCCTCGCGCACTTTTCTCTGTGTTGCTTTGCCGGGCCTTGCCTCCGGCCAGAGCGGGTGGGAGCGCTGCGCTGCTCCCACCAGGTCGCTATAGATCCCAAGGTCTTGGTAGTGTTGACTCATGCCCCTATTCTAACTCAGTGAAGCTGAGGAAGAAGCATATGGGCTATATTTAAGTAGAGGATGAGCCCTGTGGCATCCACGAGTGTGGCAATCAGGGGGGCAGAGACAAGAGCCGGGTCTATCTTGAACTTGTTTGCGATCAAGGGAATCAGCGAGCCGATTGTCGTTGCCCAGATGCAGATCGCAAGGAGCGACAACGATACGACGGCTGAGAGCAAGATCCCTCGCCCCATGACAATCGAACGTAAAAACGCAATCACGCTTAAGATCACGCCGAGGAGGAGCCCTGTGGATGCCTCACGAAGAAGAACACGTCCCGCATCGCGTACCCGAATCTCTTTCAGTGCCATCGCACGAATGATCGTCGAGACGGTCTGTGAGCCCGCGTTGCCTCCCGTTCCGATCAGCAGGGGAATGAAAAAGCTCAGAGCCACCACGCGCTGTAGCTCTCCCTCGAAGTGCTGAAGGACAGAGCTTGTGGCTGTCTCCGCGACAAAAAGTAGGACGAGCCAGGACACACGGCTTCGAGCCACGCGCCAGATGGGAAGGGAGAAGTAAGGGGCATTTATCACGCTGGGCTCGGCAGAGATAGCGCCTTGCTTGAGGGCATCCTCGGTCTGCTCCTCGGTGAGAACATCGACGATATCGTCCACCGTGATGATCCCTGCAATCGTGCCGTTGCTATGGAGCACGGGCATCGCCAGAAAGTCATAGCGTGCGATCAGGCGCGCGACTTCTTCTTGATCCGTGTCTATCTGGACGGAGATAATATCGCGGGTCATGATCTCCGCGATTTGCTGCTCGCTCTTGGCACGAACCAGATCCCGGAGCGAGAGAATGCCGATAAGGCGCTCATCCACCACGACATAGAGATCACTAAGTGTCTCGACTTCTGGGTCGGCTTTACGGATGGCAGCAAAGGCCTCCTCGACCGTGAGCTCTGGTGTGAGGCGCATGAACTTCTCGGTCATCAAGCGCCCAGCGCTGCTCTTAGGATAGGAGAGCAGCTCACGGACTTCTGCAGCGTCTTCTTGGTCCGCCCACTGGCTTAATAAGACTTCTTGCCGCTCCGGGGACGCCGACTCGGCCAGCACACCCGCGGCATCGTCCATGGGCAAGAGGTCCAGTAGGGCAGCGATGCGCTCGGGCACTTCGTTGTCGAGTAGATAGCGCGCTTTTTGCTGATCGAGCTCATCGAGCACTTCGGCGGCGCGCTCTGAGTCTAGGCAGCGAAAGAGGCGAATCGCGTCCTCATTGCCCAGGCGCTCCATCACCTCCGCGATATCGGCGGGGTGGTAGCCTAAAACGGCGGTGTGAAGTGTGGCTTCTTCGGCTTGGCTCAGTGCGGCGTGAACACGCTCCTCTAGGCGCAAAGTATTGCTCTCAAGTGTCTCTAGTCGGATCATGGCGATAGATCTTTCCCGGAAGACAGGCGTTTGTCGCGGTGGGCTACCCTGCCCACCCATGCCTTAGAGAAGCAGGTGGGAGTAGGAAGCCCACCGCAATCGACTACCGTCTTCCGTCGTTTGTGGGTGGGTTTTGGTTTTCATCAGGTGTTGTCTGAGTGAGTGCGTCACTGGGAGATAGAAAGTTCCCTAGGTCTTGCCCGTTGCCAGACCCCAGAAGAGCAAGAGGATCGCCACGGTCATGGTCAGCACGGCAAAACTGCCCAGGAGATTAGTCAGACGGCTATTACGCCGCTCGCCGACAATGGCTGGGTTGTTGCAGATTAGCATGAGAAGTACGATCAAAGGAGGAGCGACCGCACCGTTCATCACCGCGGCGTAGAGAAGTGCTTTGACGGGGCTGATGCCGGGAATAAAGTTCAGAAGATAGCCCATCACGATCACCGCGACAATCGTCAGATAGAACCCCCGTGCGCGACGAAACCTGCGATAGAGGCCGTAGCGCCAGCCAAAGGTCTCGGCCAGAGCGTAGGCCGCCGAGCCCGCCAGAGTGGGAATGCCCAGCAGTCCTGCACCCAGAATGCCAATCGTGAAGAGCCAGTACGCGGACTTGCCAAGTGGCAAGAGCGCTCGGGCGGCGTCCTGCGCCGTGTTGATCTCGGTGTGCCCGCTTGCATGGAGCGTGGCGGCGGTGCAGATCATGATAAAAAACGCGATCACCTGGGAGATCACCATCCCGGTGACCGTGTCGGCACGAATGGCCCGGATCTCAGACTCGGCGACGGGAAAGAGCCGGTGCCCGGGCTCTACCTCAATCCCATGGGCGATCTCTTCCTCGACCGTTTCTCCCGCTTGCCAGAAGAAGCAGTAGGGAGAGATCGTCGTTCCCAGATAGCCGACAACTGCCATGAGATAGCCAAAATCGGGTTGCCAGTGGGGCAGAACGATATGATGAACTATGGCTCCCCAGTTGTGTTTGACCCCTGGAAGCAGCGCTGTGACCACATAGGCAAGTAGCGCCAGGCAGAGCCACTTGAGATATCTGACATAGCTTTTATACGGAATCAGAATCAGAAGGGTGATCGTCCCAAGAGCAATCACCGTTAGCCAAAGAGTGAACGAGAAGCCAAAGAGCATCTGCGCCGAGGCCGCCATGACATTGAGATCTGCCCAGACATTGATCACATTGGCAAGAAACAAGAGTGCGACAGCGCCTAGAAGAATGCCGCGTGGGTAGTGCTTCTTAATAACGGCTGCGAGTCCCTCACCCGTGATGGAGCCAATGCGCCCCGACATCTCTTGAACCACGATAACAAGGGGAATCGTAAAGGGCGCGAGCCAGACAAGGCCATAGCCAAACTGTGCCCCGGCGATGGAGTAGGTTCCAATTCCGGAAGGGTCATCGTCGGCGACCCCAGTAATCAGCCCAGGGCCTAAGTGCTTCCAAAAAGGAGTCTTCGTGGCGCTTTCTGTTAGAGGATCTTGTGCCGTCTTGAGATCTGAGGCATCCTCACGGGCATCTTCTTGCTCAAGGGACTCCGATTTATGCATTATGGACAGATTGTATCGCGCCGAAACTAGTGCAGGAGTCTTGCCAGGCCGATGAGCTCGGCCTCGGTGAGCTTGCCCATGACCATCCGGCGCTGGGTAGCGTGTTTGAAGACGATGGCGGTGCACTCGGGGTTGCGAGAGTCCTGGTGGATAAAGCCGCTCCAGAGCCCCTCTTGCCCCACTTTTTTCCAGCCCGTCTGTGCCTGAAGAGGGTGTGTGTTCTTAGTCTCCGTCACGAAGAGCGAGAAGGAGCGCTTCTGGGCTGCATAAAGAAAATGATTGTGCTCCCCAGGAATGAAGCGAACCAGCTCCCAAGCCCCGACTTTAGCAGGAAGGCCCACTTTACGTGCCTCGGGTGCCGCGTCGCCTCCCACTTTGATGAGGGCTGGAGCCTGTCCTAGAACAGGAAGCGCGAGAGTGGCTCCGACGAGCGAGATGGCGACAAAAGCCTCTCTCATCGCGACTTTACTCCCTGCACTTCTTGGAGATGCTCGGTGTGGTTGGTCTCGTGCCGATCGTAGAACTGCTGCATCTGCGCTTCAGACGGCAGGGGGTCGGCCTCGGCACTCTGCTCGGGCCAGACAAGAAAGACCACCAGGGCGATCACACCGGCTAGTGCTGTCGCGCCCAAGGGACGCCACAGGGAGCGGCGGTGGGCTTTCAGAGGCTCATCAGGGGGGAACTGATGGCGCACGCGGCCCATCACACGCTCTCGTGCGGCATCCTGTCCTCCGATAGGTTCGGGGATCGGGGCCTCTTTTAGAGTTTTTTGTAAGTCTTCATCTTTCATTGCAACGAGTCCTGACTAAGCGTAAGGCGTAGTTTTTCACGGCCTCGCGAGATGCGCGAGCGAACCGTCCCGAGAGGGATGCTGAGCATCTGTGCGATCTCGGTGTAGTCATATCCTTCCACATCCGCCAGTAAGACCACAACTCGGTTCTCAAGAGGCAGCGCATCCAGGGCTCTCTGCACCGGCTCCGAGTAAAGGGGGTCTACCAGGCACTTCTCAGGATTATGGCTCAGATCGGGGATGTCTTTGCCCTCCGTCTCGGAGAACACGGTATCTAGGCTCTCCACCTGCCGACGGTTGGCTTTGCGTGCCATGTCGATTCGGTTGTTGGCTAGCATCTTGAAAAACCAGCTCGCGAACCGCTCACCCCGGTAGCGCTCAAAGGCGACAAATGCATCAATAAGAGTCTCGGAGAGAAGGTCCTCGGCGAGATCCCGGTTGCTGGTCAAACGATAGGCGAAGCGCCAGAAGCGATCCCAGTCTTTGGCGACCAGTGCATCAAACTCCGCGTGTTTCTGCGCCGTTATCGAGCGCTTGGTCAGCCACATTCCTCTATTTATACCAGCCTTTGACCAGTTTGCTGCAATAGGGTTCATGTTAGTAGTGCGAAAAAAAGCTCGCGCAAAGTTCCCAAATACAGAATTACTTTTTGCTGAGCTTGGTCTGTGCGCTCCCCCGACGCTCCAGCTTTCCCCAGCCCGCCCGAACTCCTGAGAGCGCCGCTCCAAGCGTTCGGACAAGAACGGCAAAGAGCAAGTACAGGTTCCCCGAAAGCGCGGCAAAGAGCACCCCCAGATCGGCGGCGGGAGCCAGGGTGGGCACCAGAGTCTTCGCGCCCGCCTTGCCCACAACCCAGTCGTAGGCGTAGTTGCCGATGGCAAGCACCGTTTTATCGGCAGGCACGGCCTTGAGAAAGCCGGAGAGCTTGTGCAGGCGCGACTCTTCAAAGTCATTGATGTTGGCGGAGAAGTTATTGACCAGGGGGAAAATCGCAAGATGGTGCTGCCTTGCCAGAGCCCGCGCTTCGTCGTCGCTGGGGTCGTGGTCGGTGATCTGGAGGCCGTCACCGGTGTCATTGAGATGGAGCCAGCCAGGAAACAGATGCGTAAGCTCCGAGGCATGAAGCCGCAGAGATGCAAGGCTTACTTCATCCCAGTCCACATAGAATGCACCCACGACACCTTGCCCCTTGCCCCGTGTGGCTCCCCCCACAGGAAGTGTCAGCGGCTGCTGCGTGTGTTCGGGGCGCAACGGGGACGCTGAGAGTGCTGGCAAAGAATATCGCCAGCGCGGTTGCCACGACAAGCCCTCCCAGTAAAAACAGGCGCAGCAAGAGAACACGGCGACGGTTCGAGGGGTCGTAGAAAATGGGGCGGGTCGGCTCAGGCATCTTGATCTAGTGTGCGTTGTCGCATCGGAATTGGTTCCTTGGAACCTTTCTGGAGTAAAATGACGCATAGGTTTACTATGAGTGATATTCAAGACGCGATTCACGAAGTCATCGAGAGTGCTCCGTCCGCTCCGAGCAAAGAGGATCGTCTCAACTCGATCATCGCGATCTTCGTGGCCCTCTCCGCGACTTTTATGGCCTTGTGCAACATCAAAGATGGCAATATCTGTCAGGCGATGGCGCAGGCCCAGGCACACAGCGTGAGCAAGTGGAGCCAGTACCAGTCTAAGAGCACCAAGCAGAACTTGGCGGAGACAACTCTGGCACTTGCCCAGCTCCAAAAAGCGCCTGATTCCGTGCAGGCACACTACAAGGATGAGATCGCCCGCTATGAAAAAGAAAAAGGCGAGATCCAGAAGGAGGCCAAGAGCCTCGAATCCGAGTACGAGCAGCTCAATATCCACGACGATCAGTTCGACATGTCGGAGGCCTGCCTCTCGGTGGGGCTGGCACTTTTTGGAATCACGGCCCTCACCCGAAAGCGCTGGCTACTGACCTTTGCGCTATGCCTGGCGGGGCTGGGCGTCTTTCTGGGGCTGGGGGGCTTTCTGGGCTGGTCGTTTCACCCCGACTGGCTTGCTAAATTCTTGGGATAGAGAGCGACGGAAAGGGAACTAAGTGCTAGGGAAGTGGCGCAGGAGTTCCTATGAAACGACTTTCTCTACTTGCCTTTGCCGCACTCCCGCTTCTCATAAGTGCCCCGGCCCATGCGGATATTTTTCGCGTCTTTCATGAGCGACAGGTACTGGGCCAGAAGCTCTCTGGGAAACTGGAGAAGACGCAGTTTTCCTCACCCGCGCTGGGGGAGAGCCGCTCGGTCTTTATCTACACGCCGCCGGGCTTTGCGCAAAACCCCACCCGGCGCTATCCGGTGCTGGTGCTTCTGCACGGCTCACCGGGCGAGCCCATTGACTGGCTCTACGAAGGTGATGTGCACCGCGCAATCGATAAAGCAATCGCGGCAGGCACGCTGCCACCCTGCCTTGTCGCCGTTCCCGATGGCCATGGGCCTTTCTACAAAGGCGGCTCGGAGTGGGCCGATGCGCTGGGGGGGAAGTGTAATATGGAGACGGCAATCGTGCGGGATCTCTCGCAGTTCTTAGAGACACGCTACCGTGCCACCGCCAACCTCGCGCTCTGGGCCATCGGGGGGCTCTCGGAGGGGGGCTACGGTGCGGCCAATCTCGCTGTCCGCCACCCCGAGCGCTTCCAGAGTGCGCTTGTCTTCTCCGGAGATCTGCGGGTCAAAGACGACTGGGGTGATGATACGGATATCTTTGGCACCGATGCGGCTTTACGGAGTGCCAACTCGCCTGTTGAGCAGCTTCGGCGCGTGGCTCCTGAAACCCGGAAGAAGCTCCATTTCTTAGTCAGCGTGGGCAACGACGATGACGCGGATCTGATCGGCGATGCTGTGGGGTTTGTCACGGTTGCACGGGGGGCAGGAGCGACCGTCAAGCTAGATCGTGATACGGGGGGCCATAAGTGGAGCTTCTGGAGCAAGCACTTCTTGGCCGCATTGCCGCTCTTGGGGCAGTGGTGGAGGCAATCGGAGGCATGAGGCGACAGCTCGCCCTTCTGGTGCTGGTTCTTTTAGGAGCCGTCGCGGTGCTGCTCCAGCGGCGGGAGCTCCTGGCGCTGATGGTGGCTCTGGAGCAAGCGCGTCTCTTGCCCGTGCTGGGAGCCGTGGCCTGCCAGCTTGGCTTCTTTGTGCTGATGATTGCCTTGCATACCGCGGCGTTTCAAGCCGTGGGAGCACCAGCACGCTTTTGGACGCTCCTGCCCGTCTGGTTTACATCGCTGTTTATCAACCTGACGATCCCCGGAACCGGTGCGACGGCCTTTGTTGCGGATGCGGCTACGCGGGGAATTGCTCCTGCACGAGCAACGGCGGGGCTACTTCTGGTGCGTGTCTGCGACTTGGCAACTTTTGGTGTCATTCTGCTGGCGGGCCTGATCACGCTCTCACTGCACAGTGTCCTGCGCCCTGTGGAGGCTCTGGCGGCACTGGGGCTGCTGGTGCTTATCGGAGTCTGGGGCAGTGGGCTCGTTCTGGCGCATGTGGCTCCACAGCGCCTGGAGCGCTTGCTGACACGTCTTGAGGGGATCTCGCGGGGGTGGCTCAAGACTGGCTGGGGAGTGGAGCAGGCACGCCACGCCCGTGCGAGTGTGGGAGAGCTTTTTGCCCAGCCGCGCCGTTTAATCTTGCCGCTTTGCTTGGCCCTAGCCGCGCATCTTGTTGATCTGCTGTGCCTTGCGTTTCTCTCGCGGGCGTTTGGCCTGCAGCTCACGCCAGGGACGCTGCTTGCGGCATTCTCCGTGGGATTACTTTTTTGGATCGTGGCCATTACCCCCGATGGCCTTGGTGCCGTCGAGGGAATGATGACCGTCACGTTTGTCTCGCTGGGCGTGCCCTTGGTAAAAGCGACCGCTGTCACCCTGGCGTTTCGGGGGCTGGCGCTCTGGCTGCCGCTTGCCGTGGGAGCGATGCTCTCACTGAGACACCTGCGGCTCCGCTCGCGCCGTGCGCTTGCCGTGCGGGTGATCAGCGCAATGACGGCGCTGATGGGGCTGGTAAATCTGGTGAGTGGCACCCTGCCTGCCCTGGGGCTGCGGCTGACCTTCTTGCGCAATCACCTGCCGCTCGAAGTGCGCTATGGCTCGCGGCTGGCGACGGTGGTGGCGGCCTTTGCCCTGCTTTTGTTGGCACAAGGGCTCCTGCGACGTAAGCAGCTCGCGCACCGTTTGACCATGATGGCTCTCGTACTCTCGGTGCTGGCGCACCTCTCAAAAGGGCTCGACTGGGAAGAAGCGACCCTGGCGCTGGGCCTGCTAATGGCGCTCTGGCTCTACCGCGCGAGCTTTGTTGCCCGCTCCGATGGCCCCACGGTGCACCAGGGATTAAAGCGACTTCTCTGGGCGCTGGGGTTCACGCTGATCTACGGTGTCTTAGGGTTCTGGCTTTTAGACAGGCACTTCGTCTACGACTTTGGTTTTCGTGCGGCGCTGGAGCAGACTCTGGCGATGTTTATCTCCTTCAGCGACCCTGGCCCACTGCCTATCACGCGCTTTGGTCACTGGTTCTCAGACTCGATCTACACGGTTGCGGCGACGACCATCGGCTACGCGCTTTTTACCCTGCTCCAGCCGGTACTTCTCCGCCAGCGTGCCACTCTGGCGGAGCAAGCCCGTGCCCGGATAATTGTCCAAGCGCATGGAGAGTCGTCGCTGGCGCGCTTTGTCTTGTTCTCAGACAAGCTCTACTGGTTTAGTCCGGGTGGCTCTGTGGTGGGCTATGCTCTGGTGGGGCGTTTTGCCGTCGCGCTGGGGGATGCGATTGGTCCAAAGACCGATAGCGAGGCCGCGATTGCAGGCTTTGTGGAGTTCTGTGCCCTTAACGATTGGGATCCCGCGTTCTATCAGACGCTGCCTGACCACTTGGAGGCCTACCGAAGCGCTGGGCTCCAGGCACTTTGTATTGGCAGCGAGGCGGTGGTGGAGCTGCAGAGCTTCACGCTCGCTGGTGGGGCGCTCAAGAGCCTGCGAAATAGCGTGACGCGGCTGACAAAGGCGGGCTACACTACGGAGGTTCTTCAGGCACCGCACGCGCCCGAGCTTCTCCATCAGCTACGCCTCGTCAGCGATGACTGGCTCCACCAGCAGCACGGCGGTGAGAAGTGCTTCTCCTTGGGCTGGTTCGACGAAGCCTATCTCAACGATGGCCCCGTGATTGTCGCCCGCGATGCCACGGGGGAGATTCTTGCTTTTGCCAATATTGTCTCCGAGTACCAGAAATCCGAGATCACGATAGATCTGATGCGCCATCATCGTCGCGCGAAGTCGGGGGTGATGGATCTTCTTTTTGTGGCGCTGATCACCTGGTCGCGCGAGCAAGGTTTTGCGAGCTTCAACCTGGGGCTGGCACCACTCTCAGGGGTGGGACAGGACGCGCACGATCCCCTCGTAGAGCGTGTTCTCAACCTGGTCTTCCGGCGTGGGGGGCGTTTCTACTCTTTCGAGGGACTGCACGCCTACAAGCGCAAGTTCCAGCCCCGCTGGGAGCCGCGCTACCTGATCTACCGAAGCTCTCTCTCGCTTCCCCAGGCAGTCGTTGCGATCGTCCGCGCTGACAATCCTGGGTTCCAAAAAAAATGGCGGCTTCTGGGAACTAAAACAGCCATGGCCGACGCACTAGCTACTGGAAATCCCCTCAGGGAATAAAATATCCAGAAAAGATACCCTCATGAAAACAAGTTTTCGCTCCCTTGTAATGCTCTCCGCACTGTCGCTACTTAGCATCTCCGCTTTTGCCCAGAAGCCCGATGGTAAGTCAGCTGCAAAGCCTGCGGCGAAGATGGCTACTAAACCTGCCGGAAAGACAGCAACGAAGAAGGCTACTAAGCCCGCAGCAAAAATGGCTGCTAAGCCTGCGGCGAAGACCGCCGCTAAGCCTGCGGGCAAAAAGTAAGCTCTTACGGCTTTTGAAGCCACAGCGCCCCTTTTCGCAAGTTAAGGGGCGCTGTTTCTTTCGCTATCTTTTACGGGTGGCGCTGGCGTACCAAGTGTTGTTTTTATAGATCACGGCATAGCTGCCGGACCTACCGAGTGCTATTGCATTGATGCGCAGGTTGCTCATTTGGATAGTGGTCACGGCAGTGGTCAGTGCCGCAGGAACGCCACTGAGATAGCAGATATTCTCGTTGGCAACCATCGCCCACGAGTCGCTGGTACCTAACGCGAGCTGGCGGACGCTGTTGCCGTCCTCAACGAGGCGCTTGAGCCGACTGAAGAACGTGCTGGGAACGCCACTGGTGTAGTAGCCTCGGCTCGCGCCTCCGTAGACAACGGCCCAGGCACCCGTAGGGCCAATTGTCACAGCGGTGATACTGGCTCCTGCTGTTTGCAGGCTGGAAAGTCGGTCGTAGAGGGTTTGTGGGATTCGGTGTCGGGCTAGGTGTCGGGGTTGGTGGTCGAGCTGCCGCCGCCACAGCCATGCAGTGCCAGCCAAGTCGTTGCTGAAAGCGCCAGAATGCCGACTTTGCGTGATTTTGTTAGTTCTAATAATCTCATCTTTTCCCTTTTCTACCTACTGTGGATTCCTATCCTGAGGTTAGGTTCCTCTAAAGTTCTCTGCCTTCAAAAAAAATCTCCCTCGTGATTTTTCTTTCACGAGGGAGACTCTCTGCAATCAAGGCGCAGGCTAACCGCCGCCGCCCGGCCCCCCTTGGCCACCGCCGCGTCCGCCAAAGCCGCCCCCAGGGCCACCCTGACCACCACGGCCCATAGGCATTGTGTAGCCTTTCGCAATCGTCTGCTGCTCGGTGCTTAGCACACTCTCAGGCTTTCGACCTTGAGCGAGCTTGGTGAGCTGGTCTTCATTGAGCATGAGCTTCAGAGTTGCCTCAGGGCGAATCCCCGCCTCTTGCAGACCTTTTAGTGCCTTGATCAGCAGCTTCAAGCGGGTGCGCTGCGCTTCGCTCAGCACGGCATCGATGTCTGTTGTTGCCTTACGCTCCGCCTTGGCTATATTCGCTTGCATCTCCTGCATCGCAGCCTGCATCTCCTGCATCATGGCTTGCATATCGGGGCGACCGCCACCTTGAGCATTTTGGGCCGCATTGGGGTCAGCATTGGGGTCTTGCTGAGGACGGCGCGGGGGCATCTGAGGACGCATGGCGTCTTGGGATTCCTCACGAATGAGCGCAATTTTGCCGGATTGAGCATCGGTCAGGCTCAGGTAGAGCGCCATGATCCGAAGCGCGACATTGGCTGCGCTAATCTCACGGTTCATCCCCATCATCCCCATCATCCCGCCAGGGCCGCCCATACCGCCCATCATTCCTCCCATCATCCCGCCGAAACCACCCCCACCAGGGAAGCCTCCCCCCTGGCCGCCAAAGCCGCCTCCCGGCCCACCCTGGCCACCACCACGTCCGCCGCGGCCACCGCCACGGCCCCCAAAGCCACCGCCTTGTTCGCCACCTTGAGGCGGCTGTGCCAGTGCAGCGCCACCTACCATCAATGCCACAAACGTTAAAGCCAATCGGTTCATCTT
>NZ_CBAYMC010000045.1:0-21420 GCF_964826245.1 Armatimonas sp.
GGACACGTATATCCAGAATCATCTCTCGCACTTGCCGGTGGTGAGCTTAGACGTGCTTCGCAAAGAGCTGGGAATCGCCCCCACCGACCCGCAGGAGCCCGTGGCCATGGCGGCGCTGGAGCGGGCACGGGTGTATTTGCGCCAGAAACAAGACTTTGTCTGGAACGCCACCAACCTGCGCCACGAGCTACGCGCTCGCCCGCTAGGCCTCGCTGCCGACTACGGCTTCCGCATTAAAATTATCTACAAAGAAGCGCCCCATGCCCGGCTCTTTACGCAGAATCGCAACCGCACCACCGCCGTCCCCGAAGCCGTGATGCACAAGTACCTGGATCGCTGGGAAGTGCCCACAACTATTGAGGCCCACGGAGTTGAGTATGCTTTACTACCCTAAGATGCCCAGCAGCGAGAAAGCTCTTGTTCTTGGCGAGCGCTGCATTGCCTTTGAAAAACTCGATGGCACGAACCTGCACTTCTGCTGGGAGCGCGGGTTTGGCTGGCATGCGTTCGGGACACGCCGGGATCGGTTTAATCTTACGGAGCATGGAATCGCCGAGTTTGCCAACGCGCACCCCGAGCTTGCCGAGGCCGCCGAAGTCTTTCAGGCGACGCTCGCGGCGGGACTTGGCGACGTGCTCGAAGGCTACGAAACCGACGAAGCCACGGCGTTTTGTGAATTTCTCGGTCAGGGCTCGTTTGCGGGCCAGCATAAAACTAACGAACCCAAGCGGCTGATCTTCTTTGACCTGGCGCTTCCCAGAGAAGCGTTTGTCGCACCCGAGAACTTTGTCAAAGCCTTCGGGCACCTGCCGATCCCACGCATCGTCTACCGGGGAAAGCTCACCGGGCAGTTCACCGACGATATGCGAAAAGGCAAGTTCGGAGTGGCTGAGGGCGTGGTCTGCAAAGGGCTTAAGGGCGACTGGCGCTGCAAGGTCAAGACCAATGCGTATCGGGAGCGCCTCAAAGCCTCGCTCGGTGCAGACTGGGAGAGCGGCTGGGAATAAAAAGTAGGGCTTGCCTCAAATAAGATGGGCTTCTCCGGTATCTTTTATAGCTGTGGAGGCAATGCTGAGTCAGCCCGTGGGATCGTCGCTTTGCAGTGACGCGGTTTTTGCGCGGCTCTGGGAGGCGGAGCGGCCCCGGCTGTGGCGGCTGGCAGTACGTGTCTCGGGGAGTGCGGACGCTGCCGATGATCTGACACAAGAAGTGGGGCTTCGGGCGGCGCAGGCATTTGCAGGGCTCCGTCGGCTAGAGTCTGGCCCGGCGTGGCTGACGAAGCTGACGGTACATGCTGCTTTGCGATGGCGACAACAAAAGCGCGAGGCCACGCTTCTCGATAGTGCCCTCCTCTCCCCGGACTCTGGCCCGGAGGCAACTACCCTCCAGCGCGATGCGGCGGCTCAGGTGCAGCGTGCCATCGAGGCGCTTCCGGAGACCCTCCGCACCCCCTTAATCCTGCACTACTGGGAAGGATTCTCTTGCCGCGAGCTCGCCGAGACCCTGGAGCTGCCTCTTGGCACCGTCCTCTCGCGCCTCTTCGCCGCTCGAAAGCGCCTTCGTAAGGAGCTTCCTCATGATCTTTTTTAAGCGAGAGCGTCGCCTCTCGGATTTAATCCGCGCTGCTGATCCCTTGAAGGGCTTAGAGTATTTAGAGGGCGAGGGCACTATCGCGGTGCCAAGTTCACTAAAAAGAGCAACACGAGGACTTGTCTTGCCTCTGATGGCACTGGTTTTGGCGGGGATATGGTGGATAGCAAGCTCAAAAACAAGCGTCGTCAGAGAAAAATCAGATGTCGCGATAAAAAAATCAGACATTGCCTTTATAAAATCAGACGTCGGACAAAGAAAATCTGACATTGACAGAGAAAAACCACACGTCACTATCAAAAAATCACACATCGCACTAAGAAAACCAGGCATTTTCCGACGGAGGTCATTGGTAGTGGTCAGAAGATTGCATGTCGCGAGAGAAAAACGACAGATCATACAAGAAAAGCCAAAGATTTCTCTTCCAGAAGAGAGAGAGACGGGTGAAATGATCGTCATCGCCGTCCGCCCCATCACCCCCGATGAGCTGCGACAGGAGCTACAAACCCCATGAAAACCCTGATACTGCTTGCGACACTACTCAGTTGCCCTACGATAGCTGCCCTTGCTCAGAGCGCCGACGAATCCACTTCCCAAACAGGTGTCCAAACCGTCTACCCTGAAAAAGTCACCGTACCCGCAGAGCTTCGCGCAAAACTAAAAAAGTACAATCTCGCTATTCCCGAAGTAAGACAAGATATTCCACGAATTTCCAGTGTGGTCAGTTATCAGCAAGTTCTGAATAACAATAAAACCCTCAACCTGGAGCATCTTATAGAGTTCGAGGATTCTCTCTATCCCTTAAAGCTGATAAGGACACCTAAAAACCTTAACGAGCAACTGAGCAATCTTGGTATGCGAGTAGTACTTGGTATTCCTATGGGAATCCAACATGGGACTGTTCAATGCGAGCCAGCGGAGCTAACATTTCTAGATTTTCTGGACAAAATCGCAGCGTCCGCCAAGGTCGGTTGGACGGCACGTGAGGACAACGGCGAGGTAATCGTTCGATTTGTCCGACTCAAAACCACTCCCGCTCCTGAGTCCTTTCTCTATGAATCGGCCTGGGCGGGCTTGCCTACCGAGAGTTCGCAGTCTTACCCGGAGAGCGTTTCCGTTTCTGAGGCAATGCGCAAGCAACTGGAGGGGATTCGGGTCAATGTGAACCTGATAGATCGCAATGGGGTCGGGGCGCTGATGGCGCTGCTGGATGCACGCGTAGACCACCAGTTCGACCCGAGCCTCAAGCTCTCTCTGGGGAAGTCTAATAGCTTTCTCGTCGCGGACATTCAGGCACTTCAGGCACGCGATCCGGAGTGGAGCTACCCTGGGCTACGGCTGCAGAAAGTGACGATCAAGGCCAACGGGGTAGCGCTTCCTACCGCGCTGGACATGCTCACACAGTCGCTCGGCGTCGGGTGGACGGCAGAGGCCCAAGGCGGCAGGACACTGATTCGCATTGTGCGCCTCAAGAGCACGCCAAGCCCCATCAAAGTCCTGAGAGACTCCCTCGACACCATCCATGCCATCGCGGAGCAGCTTCCTCGTGAGGCCACACCCCTCGTGCAGACACCACCTACCGCCTACCTAAAAGAGATGGTCTCGTTGGAGGTCGAAAGTGCCAGCATTCGAACTACACTTGAATCGCTTTTGCGCACTACAAACCGTCAGCTGGAGCTCTCGCCCGAGACCAGCACGCTCAAGCGCTCGTTTCGCTTTGAGAGCGTTAGCCTTAGTAGTGCCCTGAATCTGGTCTGCGACAGCTACAATGTGACCTGGAGCCTGGAGCGCGACAGCAAAGGCAGCGCGTTTCTCTCAATCCGCAAGCGTGGCGAAGTGCCGCCAAAAAAATAACGAAAGAATGAATCCCATGCGCCGTCTTGAAACCCGAGTTTTGAAGCTCCGATATATCCTCCCCATAGACTTTGTGGCCTTGCTCGCCGATCCCACCTACAACTACATAAACCCTAATATCAAATCTCCCCGGCCAAAAGAGCCTGTGCGGACACTTCTGCCCAGAGGAGTGGTAAGCCTCTCGCCCGATAATCTGAAGCAAGAGATCACAGTGCAGGCCAAGTCGGGAGCGCTGGATGAGCTGGTGGCACTGCTGCGGCTTCTGGATGTGAAGACCAAAGAGGTCGTGATGTGCCTAAACATCGGTGACTCTCAGGCAAGAGTTCAGGTTCAGAACAACAAGCAGGCACGTCTGAGTGTGCGGTCGGAGGGGAAGTCGTACTCACTGGATGTCGTTCCCCATATCGATAGCGGGGGAAGTGTCTCGTTCTTTGTCAGCATTCCGATACGCGACGATCTGGTGGTCATCAACTGGGGCAGTGCCAAGGCAGGTGTACAGGATCAAGAAAACGAACTGGCAGTCACGTTCCGCCAGGTTGCGTTTGGGGAACCGATCTCATTTAAGTGGGGCAGCGCCACCGTCACGCTGACGGCGACGCCAGTGCCTGTATAATGCCTGTATGACTGAACTTCCCCGAGGCGTCGCTATCGCCCATGTCTGGACTCATGCCACCGAGCCACTCACTCCTGCAGAGCTTGCGGATTTTTTATCGGAGCGTGGTTTTGTGCCCGGTGTCTTGGATGAAGCGGGAACCATTCACGCGGAGGCAGGCCTCGCAGGGGCGCAGTTCTCCGTGGATGGCCCCGCGTGGCGCTTCTTTAGCCTCTCGTCGTCCAAGGGCGATGGCTGCACGATCACGCTTCATACTGCCGACTCGGAGCCCATGCCCGACGACTATCTTCTTAAGCGTGCCGTGCGCCATCCGCGCCTCGTCTATCGGTTGATCGCAGGTGGCCCCAGCAACTCGGACCGTAACCTCTGTGAGAACCTTGCGGAGGCGATCTTGGTGGCACAAAACGGGGCGGTGCAGATCGCAGGCCGAGGCGTTAAGGGCAACAAGCCGACGAACTACACCAACCCGTGGATCGGCGAGATCAAGCACTAGCGCTGGCGGCTCTGGGCCTGCTGGCGGGGTGCCATCAGGCCCCTAAAAAGCTCCGGGTGACCTTTCTCGATGTGGGACAGGGCGACTCTGCTGTCATCGAGACCCCCTCGGGGAAAGTGGTGGTGATAGACGGCGGGGGGATTCCCAGCGATCCATCCGCTCCTGAGGCGGGGACAGATCCGGGGACGCGCATTGTCGTGCCGTTTCTGCGGAGCCGAGGAATCTCCACCATTGACCTGCTGATCGCCACCCACCCCGATGACGACCATGTCCAGGGGCTTCGGGCCGTCACGGAGCGGCTGGCGGTGCGTGCGGCACTCGACTCCGGGCTATCTGCCGTGTCAGGCTCGCCTATGGAGCAGCTACGAGCCGCCTGGAAAGCACGCGGCATCACGGTTCACACGGCCAAGCGCGGCCAGAGCTTTGACTTGGGAGGCGGTGTCCGGCTAGAGATCCTCCACCCTACCGAGCCCCTCCTCAGCGGCACGCGCAGCGATGACAACAACAACGCCATTGTCGCGCGGCTCGTCTATGGCAAGGCCCGCATCCTCTTCACCGCCGATGCTGAGGGAGAGGCCGAAGAGAGCTTACTTAAGTCTGGGCTTGATCTCTCCGCCGATGTACTAAAAGTCGGCCACCACGGCTCCCGTGGCTCGACGAGTGCGCGTTTTCTACGCGCGGTGAGTCCTAAAATGGCAGTTCTCTCCTGCGGACGAAAAAACCGCTTTGGGCACCCTCACCAAGAGACACTAACACGGCTACAACAATCTCACGTCCAGCCCTTTCGGACGGATCAACAAGGCGCAATCCTGCTCGAAACAGAGGGCAGGCAGCTCTCACTAATGCCACTAAGTTCACTTTAATCCTTTCTTCAGAAATGAGTGGCAAGATGGTAGCTGGAGGTTTTTTTCCATGCATAAGACGATGCGAGTAGCTGCCACTCTGGCGGCATTAATGATGATGAGCGTGCCTGCCTTTGCTCAACGTGGTGGTGGCCAGGGTGGCGGAGGCTTCGGTGGAGGCGGCTTCGGCGGCGGCTTCGGCGGCGGACAGTTTGGCCGTCCGGGCGGCGGAGAGCTGAGCGTGGTTCAGGTTCCGGTTACCGTCCTGACCCCAGCACTGAAGCTGACGGCAGATCAGTCATCCAAGATCAAGGGCATGCAAGACAAGCTCGATGCTGCCCGTAAGGCAATGCGTCCTGCCGGTTTTGGCGGTGGTGCGGGTGGCGCAGGCGGTGGCGGCTTTGACCGTGAAGCGATGCAGCAGATGATGGAAGAGATGCGTGCCAAGCAGGAGCAGCTCCGCAACGAGGAGACCAAGAACAGCAAGGCAATCGAGGCCATGCTGACTCCGGATCAGTCAGCCGCGCTTAAGGCAGCGATGCCGGGCTGGAAGATCATGCAGCAGTTCGGCCTGCTCCAGTACGCAGCGGATCTGAACCTGACCCCTGCACAGATGGCCGTTCTAGAGAAGGCAGCCAAAGAGCGCGCCGCCCTGATGCAAGGCGGTGGTCGCCGTGGTGGTGGCAACTAAGCCGCAGGCTTAGTGTGTGCCCCGGCCAGCAAGCTCTGGCCGGGGCTTTTCTATCTGTACCCAGCTTTTCTGGAGCAAGAGACGTGTCTGGCGAGAGGCAAGGAGCTCGTGCCAGCCTTGTGGCTTGAGGAGCTTCACTCCCGGAAGAATCCCATCAGAGGCCAGCTCCGACAGCGCGTCCTCCACACTGGTAAGAAACTCTGAGAGGCGCTTCTCCGGCATCGGAATCGCGGCCAGCTCTAGCAGATGTGGCAGAGAGAGCTCGGTCTCTTCCGGATGGTTGCCGATATGCCAGGCCAGGCAGAACCCCAAAAGAATCTGGTATTTCTGTCGAACGGGGTGGTAGGACAGCAGGCGAGGCGCGACTTGGGCGACACTCTCTTGCATCCAGCCATGCGCCTCTTGTCCTAGGTGGTAGCGAAATCGCATAATGCTCTGGCCCTCGTCGCTCTGGCCCGCCTCTAGGGCTTCTAGGGAGAGCAAGCGCCCCAGGGCCATGCTCTCGCTTCCCATGGCATGGGGTACGGTGATCCGGCTGAGGAGATAGAGATCACGGCCCTTGGCGATAATATCGTCCCGGTGGTAGCCGCCTTTTGGGGTGGCTTTCTTTCCCTGAAAACGGAGTAAGTCCGATGCCGCCAGCGTGAGATAAGTCTCGTGTGGTTGCCCTGCGAGGCGCTCCATCCAGAGGCTCGCCAGCGCCAGAAAGGTCTGGGCGGCGGCGGGGCCCGAGCGGGCGATCTGTCGGATGGCCTGCTCTGGGCCAAAACCTAAGACTTCATCAAACTCCACGCGCACTTGCGCCGTGTCACTGACCTTAGCAACCATGGCTAGCCCTGATGCCTCGGTCTGCCAGAGCTGCGGGGCAAAGAGCGCGGCAAGGGCATCCCGAGCAGGCAACGAAGAGGGAAGCATCACCGAGGCAGGCGGCTTGAGGCCAAGACGCGGCATGGAAGGCACTTTTGTCTCGGTCTGGGCCAGCTCCCAGCGCTTGCGGGCCTCTACCCAGCGTGCCAGAGCAAGCGTGACTTCCGGGGGGAGCGCGTTCTGATCCTCACCGCCGGTCAGGCCACTGTAAAACGCCGCAAAGGCATCCCGCGCCGCCGCCTCCGCCGCCAGCGCCTCTTCTTCAAGAGTTGGCTCTACCACCCTAGCGCTCCCCGGAGTGCATCAAGCTGCGTATCCAAGTAGGCGCGTGCAGTGCGTTGCTGCTCGGCATCGAGTGTGGGCGCTTCTGTGTCGTGAAGGCTCTCAGGACAAGGAAGCCCCGCGCAGGTAAGAGCAACTAAAGTCCAAAGCCGCTCGACCGTGGCGATATTGTAGCCACCGCCCCCCGTCACCACGATCGGGATGTCACGGCCCAGCTCGAAGAGTTTTGCCACGGCTCGCATCCAGGTGCGCGAGGTCACTTGCAGGTGCGCCAGTGGGTCGGCGAAGTGGGCATCGGCCCCGAGCTGGAGCACTAAGGCTTGCGGAGAAAAGCGCTCAAACGCCTCCGGGACGACCTGCTCAAAGCCGTGCCACCAGACCTCATCGCCGCTGTAGGGGGCATACGGAACATTGATCGCGCTTCCTGGTGCCTTTTCGCCGCCGGTTTCTTCCACGCCTCCCGTGCCTGGAAAGAGCCAGCGCCCGGACTCATGCAGCGAGAGCGTGAGCACCCTCGGGTCGTCCCAGTGGCAGACCTGCACGCCATCACCGTGGTGGACATCGATATCCACATACATCACCCGCTCCAGCCCAGACTCTAAAAACGTCGTGATCGCCAGCGCGAGGTCATTGAAGACGCAGAAGCCGTAGGCTTTCCACGGGTGGGCGTGGTGCAGGCCACCGGCCACATTAAACGCAATCTCCGCCTCCCCCGAGAGCACCCGCTTTGCCGCGTCCACACTTCCGCCCGCGTAGAGCTTGGACGCTTCCCACATCCCCGGAAACGCAGGCGTATCGCCCGGCCCTAGCCCAAAGCGGCGAAGATCTAGCCCATGGTTTGGCTTGCTCGCCCGCCGCACAACTTCGAGATACTCCGCCGTGTGCACGCGCCCTAACAGGGCTTCGTCAATGGCTGTCGGAGCAAGGCGTGTGATAGCCTCAAAAGACCCCAAGCTTGCGAGCTTCTGATCCACAAGCTGAAGCCGACACTGCTGAAGCGGGTGCTTCCCCCCCAGGTCGTAGGCGAGAAAATCATCGGTGTAGAGAAAGGCAGTCTTTCGGGGCATAGTAAATTATACCTCTGGGTATAATGGGGCGTTATGCATATCGGGATCGTTACCCACAACATTCTTCCTGGCGATGGTCAGGGACGCGCAAACTACGAGATTGTCAAGTATGCCCTGAAACAAGGGGCGCGCGTTCGTGTGGTCGCTGATGCCATTGCGGAAGATCTGCTCCCCGATATTGAGGTCTACCGTGTTCCCCTTCCCTCCTGGACACATAAGATAAATCTTCCTAAAGTCGCCATTTTTGCACATCGGGCAGACCGTATTATCCAGAGTTGGACAGAAAAGCCGGATATCTTGCACAACTACGGTTACTGTACAAGCCTCCCCCACGACATTAATACTTCGCAGTATGTTCATGCCGCCTGGGCTCAGTCTACCTTCCACACATCGCGCACCAACCGTAATCTCTACGGAGCGTACCAGTGGCTCTATACCCAGAGCAATGCCCACTGGGAGCGCCATGCCTACCACCAAGCCCGCGTGGTAGTGGCGGCCTCAGGAACTGTTCGCGAGGAGCTCAAGACACTTGTTGGCGTTCCCGAAGATCGCCTGCGAGTGATTAACAATGGAGCCGATCTGAATGAGTTCTACCCGTTACCTGAGGGGGAGACGCCAGATCGCACGGGATTGGAGCTTCCTGAGAACGTTGTTTTGGGCGTTTTTGCGGGGGATATCCGCACGCCGCGTAAAAATCTTGACTCGGTGCTAAAAGCCATGGCACAAGTCGAAGGTTTCCACCTAGCAGTAGTGGGGCGGCTGGAGGGCAGTCCCTACCCAGCGCTGGCGGAGCAGCTCGGGTTGACAAAGCGAGTGCACTTTCTCGACTTTCGCCGTGATATCGCCGCTATCTTTCGTGCCAGCGACTTCTTCGTCTTCCCCTCACGCTACGAAGCCTGCGCCCTAGTGCTCTCTGAGGCAGCCGCCTCGGGCATTCCCATTCTCTCCTCACGCACCACGGGGGGAGCGGAAGTGATCGCCCCTGGTGCAGGCCTTCTTATTGACGATCCTAATGATATCAAGGCATTGACAGGAGCACTTAAAGCTTTGGTGCAGCAACCCGAGCAACGAGCACGGATGCAGTCTATCGCGCGAGCGCATGCTTCCGAGCAGTCCTGGGAAAAGATCGGTAAGCAGTACTACGGCCTCTACGAAGAGCTTGCTCAAAAGCAGTAGTGACCGCAACCAAAGCACTCGAAACGGCGTTTAAGACTTCATGCAGATCCAAGCACAAAGGCAGCGCTCGTTTCGGAGGTATTTCTAGGGCAGTTTGTCTTTGAGATACTCTTTGCGTGGCTGCGATGACCTTCTGGGGTAAACAAAGTACCGTGCGCTGGGACGAGATAAGCACAGTGAATAGACGCTCTGCGACAAAACGCCCCCGAAGATAGCCCCGTGCGTCAGGCCCTTCGAATCTAAGTGGCGACCGCTCGCTTGGCCTCAAATGCAGTAATGTCCGCCTCGTTTTGCAGTGTGAGGCCGATGTCATCCAGACCATTGAGCAGGCAGTGACGGCGAAAGTCGTCCACGGTGAAAGTTGCCGTGAAGCCATCGGGGCCGGTGATAGTGTGGGTCTCTAAGTCCACGGTCACTTCCGCACCTAGGTTTTTCTGCAAGCGTGCCATCAAGTCATAGACTGTCTCCTCAGGCAAGACAATCGGGAGCATGCCATTTTTGAAGCAGTTGTTGTAGAAGATGTCGGCGTAACTCGGTGCGATAATGCTGCGAAAGCCGTAGTCCTCTAGCGCCCACGGCGCGTGCTCGCGGCTGGAGCCGCAGCCAAAGTTCTTGCCGGTCACTAAGATCTGTGCCCCAGAGAGCTTCGGGTCGTTGAGCTCAAAGGACGGATTGTCGGTCTTACCATCGGCCTCGTAGCGCCAGTCGAAGAACAGAAACTCCCCAAAGCCCGTGCGCTCGATGCGCTTTAAGAACTGCTTGGGGATGATCTGATCGGTGTCCACATTCACGCGGTCCATAGGGGCCGCAACTCCGGTAATTTTCGTAAAAGGTTTCATAGGTTCTACTCTCTACTTTACCGCACCAAAGGCGGCAAAGGGGCCATTTTTATGGAGAATGTCCACACGGGAAAAACCGACATGCTGCAATAAATCACACTGCCAGAGCAGCGGACGGGGCCGGTCTCTAGGTTCGAAAAACGCTCGACATCGGCATCGACGCGGGCGCGGATCTCCTCGACGGTGGACTTAGGGGTGTTCATGCCGCTATTGTAGGCCTCCACTTGCCCCGTGTCCAACGGATTGTTTTTATCGAAACGATAGGAAAAGGCTATACTTGATCCCATTTATCATCGCTTCTGCCTTCGTGGGCAGCGATGAGATCGAGAAGTGGCTCCAGCTCGGGGTGGATGAGGGGCAGCTCGCGGTGGTGTGGTCGAAGGAGGCCTTCGCCTGCCATGTGATCGAGAAAAGCAAAGAGCGGGTCGTAGAAACCGCTGACATTGTAGAACGCGCAGGGCTTGGTATGGATTGCGATCTGTGCCCAGGTGAGCACCTCGAACATCTCGTCGAGGGTCCCAAAGCCACCGGGAAGCGCGATAAAGCCATCGGCGAGCTCGGCCATCTTCGCCTTGCGCTCGTGCATGGAGCCCACAATGTGCAGCTCGGTGATCCCTGTGTGGGCCAGCTCGCGGTCTTCCATAAAATCCGGAAGCACCCCGATGACTTTACCGCCTGCCGCCAGAGTCGCATCGGCCACGGCCCCCATCAGCCCACAGCTCGCCCCACCGTAGACCAAGCTCCAGCCGCGCGCCGCCAGCGCCGCTCCCAGGCCTTGGGCCGCCTCGAAATACACCGACTTTGCCTTCGATGACGACCCACAGTACACACAAACTGCCTTCACTTGCCCCATTTTGCCTTTCGTACCGCCTCTATCCAAGCATCCGCGAGCAGCTGGTGGCCGGAGTAGGTGGGGTGGATGCCATCCCAGATCCAGTAGTCCGCGCTCGCACGCTTGCAGGCATCGGTGAAGATGCGCTGGCAGGGCACCAGCACCGCACCGTGTTTTTTTGCCAGCCGCGCCGTGATTTTTTGCCGCTGATGCCCCGGTTCAGAAAGACCAGCTTGCGCTCGGGAAAAGCCGCACCGTACTTGGCGGCGATAAGAAAGGCGTAGCCGTGGCCCAGGATATGGTTCGGGTCGGCGCTACGGCCCCGGTTGCCATCGGTGATGGAGTCGCCCTGGAAGAGAATGCGGGAGTCGGGTGTGAAGGCCGCGAGCGGCTCGGTGCGTTGCTGGGACGTC
Source organism: Armatimonas sp. (assembly GCF_964826245.1). NCBI lineage: Bacteria > Bacillati > Armatimonadota > Armatimonadia > Armatimonadales > Armatimonadaceae > Armatimonas > Armatimonas sp. Next base: position 11,560 of record NZ_CBAYMC010000045.1, read on the forward strand.
ATGCTATGGCCCCAAGTACGCGATCACGATTAGGCCGTTGCCGCCTAGCGTACTGCTGGTCCCACCGACGCCCACGCCAGCAACGTAGTCTGCATCAGTGCTCCCACCTGGCAGTGCGCCACTGGCCTTTCCTAGGCTCCCCGAGGCTCCCGCCGCGCTGGCACTCGACGAGGTGAGATTGGAGGTCAGCGATGACCCGCCGCCACCGCCACCACCATTAAAACCGCTTCCACTACCACTGCCTCCACCCCAGTAGCCACCACCACCGCCGCCACTGGAGCCTTCACCACCTTTGAACTGGCTTCCTGAGGTACCCACGAAGCCGCCTGCGCCATTGACGCCACCTGCCGTTTGCGTGCCACCGCCGCCACCACCAAAACTCCCATTGACACTGCCGCTCGTGCCCGATGTTAATCCGCCGCCGCCGCCACTGGGACCACCACCGCCACCTGCCGCCGTCACTTTTTCATCCGTAATTACAGCAAGGTTCGCGCTCAGCCGGATCGCGGACCGTCCGCCGCCACCACTGTAGCCCGCGCCACCGCCACCAAAACCGCCGCCACCGTTCACGCCGCTGCTGGTATTGCCACCTCCCACAATAATCGTGAGGGTGGCTCTGGGTGTGACGGCAAGGTTCCCCGTGACAAAAGCCCCGCCACCACCTGCATAGCCGCCGCCTGCGCCCCAGAGCTTTACGGTAATAGACGTGACACCTGTGGGCACCACGAAGCTCTGGTTGGCTCCTGTGTAGCGGAAGACTTGCTTGATCGTGGGACGCGGAGTCGGGGTCGGGGTGGGAACCGGAGTCGCGGTGGGTCTAGGGGTAGCGGTTGGAACCGGAGAGGGGGTTGGGGTAGGCGAGGGGGTTGGATCGGAAGCACTCCCACTGCTCCCACAGCCTTGCAAGATGCCCAGCGCACTTGTCACCGAGAGCGCCAGTGCTGTCAGAAAGCCGCCTCGCGTGAAAGGCCGGGGAGCTATTGGAGTTTCCATCTTGACATTCTACCGTTAGATAACGGCTTATTCTATGGTAAGCATTCTTTAGAAAATCAGATTATAATAGAAGCATGCAAGCTGACATGACCCTTACCGTGGACGGCGCACGTCCCGGCCCTCGTCTCTCCCCCCTTCTTCATGGCATCTTCTTTGAGGAGATCAACCACGCCGGCGATGGTGGCCTCTACCCTGAGAAGCTGCGCAACCGGAATTTTGCCGAGGGCCCAAAGTACTGGGACGCGTTCAGTGGTGCGAAAGCGACCGCAGAGGGCGACGCGCTCACCATCATGGGCTCGGGTGGGGTTCGCACCGAAGGCTACTGGGGCATTGGTGTCGAGCGTGGCAAGAAGCTGGTACTCTCTTTGGAGGCCACTAACCCTCTAGCGGCAGCTCTGGTAACGACAAGTGGTGCCGTGCTGGCAAAGGTGAGTTTGAAGGCTGGCAAGAATAGCGCCACGCTAACCCCCAGCGCCTCCTGCCCCGATGCTCGCCTGGAGCTGCGACCCATCGCGTTTCCTACTGTACTCAAGAACCCGTCGCTGATGCCTGCCGACACGCATGGCCAGGCGAGGCTACGCAAAGACTTGGCAAGTTTCGTGGCGGGGATGAAGCCCAGCTTTGTGCGCTTCCCCGGTGGCTGCTATGTCGAAGGCGACCGTATCGTGGATCGCTTTATCTGGAAAACATCGCTCGGCGAGGTGAATCAGCGTGGCGGCACCCAATGCATCTGGGGCTACAAGGCTACCAATGGCCTCGGCTTCCACGAGTACTTGCTCTGGTGCGACGATCTTAAGGCGGAGCCACTCTTTGTGATCAACTGCGGCATGAGCCATAAAGATGTCACGCCGCTTAGCCAGATGGATACCGTGATCCAAGACGCACTAGACGCGCTGGAGTACGCCAATGGCGACCCACGCACCACCAAGTGGGGACGCGAGCGGGCTAAGAACGGCCACCCTAAGCCGTTCGGGCTAAAGCTGATCGAGATTGGCAATGAGAACGGCGGCCCGCGCTACAACGAGCGCTACAAGCTGCTCTTTGATGCGATTAAAGCAAAACATCCCTATGTGCGCACGATTGCTAACGACTGGGGAGGACTACCAACCTCTGCGCCTATAGAAATCGTGGATGAGCACTACTACAACAACCCGCAGTTTTTCTTCGAGCAGGCCAACCGCTACGATCGCTACGATAGAAGCAAGCATAAAGTCTATGTGGGCGAGTACGCTGTGACGCAAGGCTGTGGCGAGGGAAATCTTATCGCGGCACTGGGCGAGGCGGCGTTTATCACCGGCATGGAGCGCAACTCCGATGTGGTGGTGATGGCCAGCTACGCCCCGCTCTTTGTCAATGCCAACAACCGCGCCTGGAACCCGGATGCGATTGTCTTTAACTCCAGCCAGGCATTTGGCACCCCAAGCTACTGGGTGCAGCAGCTCTTCTCCACCAACCGTGGCGATATCGTGCTCCCGACAGCGCTCACCCAGCCCGCTGTCCGCGAGACAGACTCCGCAGAGACCAAGGGCGGCGTGGGAGTGGGCACCTGGCTCACCGATGCGGAGTACAAAGACATTGCGGTGGATGGCACGCCCGTCAGCCTCACTCCCGGGAAGGGAAGCTGGGTAAAAACCGACGACGGTGGCCTGCGCCAGACCAACGCAAAAGGCGAGGACTTCCGCGCCACGGGCGGCGACCCGAACGCGAGCAACTACACGCTCACGCTCAAGGCCAAGAAAAACGGCGGCGACGAGGGCTTTCTGGTGATGTTCTACAACCGCAGCGCCGGAGACTTTCTCTGGTGGAACCTGGGCGGCTGGGGCAACACCCGCCACGAGATCGAGCGCTCGGTGGGCGGTGGGAAAAGCTCTCTTCTGCGTCCCCAAGTGCAGGGCAAGATCGAGACGGGCCGCTGGTACGATGTGAAGATCGAGTGCGTTGGCCCACGCATCAAGTGTTATTTAGATGGCAAGCTCCTGCACGATGTCACGCTCCCACCGCCGCCGTCCCATGTCCACGCCGTGAGCACCCGCGACGAGAAGACCGGCGATATTCTCGTCAAGCTCGTCAATGGTGGCAAGAGCGACCGAGTGGCCGCGATCACGCTGAAAAATGTCGGCAAGCTCACCGGCCAAGGAACCGCGACGGTGCTGACAGGCAGTGGCCCCAACGAGGAGAACTCCTTCGCCCAGCCCACTAAGATTGTCCCGGTCACCAAGCCGCTTAGTGGCGTCTCGGCAAGCTTTACCTATCCCGCGCCCGCCTACTCCGTGAGCATCCTGCGGCTGAAAACCCGGTAGGCGATATCTCAAGCGCCGGGGAGTTCTCCTCGGCGCTTGCTGTTTACCAGAGTCTGGGAGAGTTAGTTTTACGGGGTAGCCAAGCGAATTTTTTCTGGGTACCATAGGCGATAACGTGCGCGGCGTTGTCGTCGCGTGGAAACATCAAAAAAATTCGGGGAGAATCTATGTCCACTACCAAAGTTGGAATTATCGGCTGCGGCGGAATTGCCAATGGCAAGCACATGCCTAGCCTCAAGACGGTGCCAGGTGTCGAGATGGTCGCGTTCTGCGACATTGTGGGTGAGAAGGCGGAGAAAGCTGCCCAAGAGTACGGTACAGCGGGTGCTAAGACCTACACAGACTACACCGAGCTGATCAATGCGGGTGGCCTGGATGCTGTGCATGTCTGCACGCCCAATAGCTCGCACCATGAGATCGCAATCGCGGCGCTAGAGTCCGGTCTTAACGTGATGTGCGAGAAGCCCATGGCCAAGACCGCCGATGGTGCCCGCGCGATGGTCGCAGCGGCCAAGAAGAGCGGCAAGCTGCTCACCATTGGCTACCAGTCCCGCTACCGCGCCGACAGCCAGGCCCTCAAGCAGCGCATCGATGCCGGTGAGCTGGGCGAGATCTACATGGCCAAGGCCCACGCGGTTCGTCGCCGCGCCGTCCCGACCTGGGGTGTCTTTTTGGACGAAGAGAAGCAGGGCGGCGGACCGCTGATCGACATCGGCACCCACGCACTCGACCTCACGCTCTGGCTGATGGGCAACTACGAAGTGGCATCGGTGACCGGCTCGGTCTTCCGCAAGCTGGCCGACCGCGAGAACGCCGCCAATGCCTGGGGCCCGTGGAACCCGAAGGAGTACACGGTTGAGGACAGCGCCTTTGGCTTTATCAAGCTCAAGAACGGCGCGACCATCTACCTAGAGTCCAGCTGGGCGCTCAATGTCCGCGAGGCAGGCGAGGCCAAGTGTACGCTCTTTGGCACCGAGGCGGGCTCGGACATGAACGGCGGCCTCTGGATCAACGGCGAGCACCACTCGCGCCTCTACGACACCAAGGTTCAGACCGATGCAGGTGGGGTCGCATTCTACGACGGTGCCTCATCGAAGGCCGAGGATGTCGAGGCTCGTGTCTGGATCGAGGCGGTTCGCGGCAACGGCAAGCTGATCGTCACCCCCGAGCAAGCCTGCGTCGTTTCTGAGGTTCTGGAGGCGATCTACAAGTCTAGCGAGACCGGCCAGACGGTGACGTTCTAGCCCTCCTCCCCCATTGCCCACCCCCTAGCCCCCGTCCAACGGGGGAACCAAAAAGGGGGTGGGAATTTGTTTTTTATGGCCTCATCGCTTCGCACTAAGCTCCGAATCGCCACCACCGTGTTGGGCGCACGTGGGTTCTGGGACGCGCTCGCCGGGCGTTTCTTATGGCAACCCCTAACCCCCTTCGCGAAGCCGGAGGGGGTCGCCGTCTCAGCGGCGGGGGGAGGTTGCCTTCGCGGCGCCCTCCATGTCCACACCTGCACCTACTCCGATGGCGCGGGCACCATCGAAGAAGTGATGGAGGCTGCCAAGGCAGCGGGTGTGGACTTCGTGCTCCTCACCGACCACAACACCATGCGCCCCAAGGCCGATGGCTTGGAGGAGCGCTACGCGGGGCAGACTCCGTTTCTGATTGTGGGCGACGAGATTACCGTAAAAGGCGGCGCATTTCTTCTCGCGCTGGACCTACCGGGTGACTTCGAGTTCGCGCCGGGGCAAGACCCACAAGTCGCCATAGACGCGATTCTGGCCGCCGGGGGACTCCCGCTGGTCTCCCTCCCCGATGACATGAAGCACCCCTGGGACGCCTGGGACGCCACGGGCTGTGAGGGGCTGGAGGCGCTGAACCTCTCGACCGTGGCGCGCGAGCACATCAACCTGCTCTCGCTGGCCTGGCTCCTGCCGCTCTGGAAGCTCAAAGGCGAGCTGGCCGTGCTCAGGGCGATCTGCACCCGCCCCGACGCCTCGCTGGCGAGCTGGGATCGCTTACTGGCGCAGGGCAAGAAGCAGATTGGGCTCGGCGCACTCGATGCCCACGCGCTCATGAAGATCGGCAAGAAGAAGCACCCCCTCCCCAGCTACGAAAACTCGTTTCGAGCCGTGACCACCCATGCCCTCCTCCCCCAGCCCCCGGGGACCCTCTGGGTGCCAATCCTGGGAGGAGAGGGAAGGAGGGGGGAAATCTTGGCGGTTCAGCAGGCCCTCCGCGCCGGGCACTGCTACTTCGCCTACGACTGCCTCGGGGAAATAGCCCTCGACTTCTCCGCAACTCTCTCCCCCTCTCCCAATCCTGCCTCCCAGGATTGGCACCCAGAGGGTACCCGGGGGGCAGGGGGGAGGAGGGCCATCATGGGCGACGATGCCCCGCTAGGCTCGATGTTGATCGCGACGGGGCCGGAGACGGCGCTTCTGCGGCTCTACAGGGCCGGAGAGGGCATTGTGGCGGCGGGCAAAGGGAGCCTGAGCTATGTCGCCGACAAGCCCGGTGCCTATCGGATCGAAGCCTACCTCGTCGGGGCACAGCGTGGGCCGCTTTTTGTCGGGGCGCGGCCGTGGGCCTTTACCAACCCGATCTACGTGGGGTCTTGATCCCGTAGCTCCAGCACGCGCTGGTAGAGGGCGTTCTTGGCAAGCCCGGTAGCGACAGAGACACTTCGGGCGGCGTCTTTGGGGGAGCTGCCATCGGCGAGGGCCTTGAGGAGCAGAGCGTCTGGGTTGGGTGCTTCCTCGGGCTGGGGCGATGCACCTCCCACCACGATCACGCACTCACCACGCGGGGGTGTCTCTTGAAAGTGTGCGATAACCTCGGCGAGAGAGCCGCGGACGTGCTCCTCGAACTTCTTAGTCAGCTCGCGCCCCACGGAGGCGGGGCGGTCGTCGCCGCACGCACTCGCCAGCGCTTTGAGCGTCTCGATCAGGCGGGGCGGGGCTTCAAAGAGCACCGTCGTGCGCTCTTCTTTGGCAAGCTGGCGCACGCGCTCGCGGAAGTCGGGCTTGGTGCGCGGGAGAAAACCCTCGAAGACAAAGCGCCCCGTGGGCAGCCCCGAGGCAATCAAAGCGCAGAGGGGCGCGCTGGCTCCGGGGATCGGGTCAATGCGAACTCCGGCGGCGGCTACTTCTGCCACCAGCTCTGCGCCCGGATCCGAGATGCAAGGCGTGCCCGCATCGGAGACCACAGCCACGGACTCTCCGGCAAGCAAGCGGCTTACCAGAGCATCTTGCCGCCCTGCCGATGAGTGCGCGTGGTAGGAGATCAGAGGCGTGTGGATGTCAAAGTGCGCGAGAAGCTTGCGGGTGACCCGTGTGTCCTCCGCCGCGATAACATCCACCTCACGCAGGAGCCGAAGAGCGCGGGCCGTGATGTCCTCTAAGTTCCCAATCGGGGTAGCGATCAGGTAGAGGACTCCGGCACTCACTTTTTCTCAGGCTCAGCGCCAGGGAGCTTGATCCCCCCGGACTTAGCGGCTTGCTCCTTGGCCATGAGCTGCTGCTGGCGCAGAGTGTACTCCTGGTTTTTCAGCATCGTGCGGGTTGCCGCCTCTTTATCGCCTGCTCTGGTATAGAGCTGGCTTAGCTGCATCCAGATCTGAGGCTCAGGGAGGGCTAGTTTCTCTGCTGAGGCAAGCTGCTTGATCGCTTCGGGCTTGTTGGCTTTGTCTACCAGAAGGGTCGCCAAGCGAATCCGGGTCTCGACTTTATCGTTGTTCTTAACCGCTTCTTCCAGAGCCACAATAGCTTTCTCCGGCTGCTTGAGAGTCTCGAAAACCGTCGCCTTTCGCAGGAGCACCGATCCTGTGGTGTCGTCCTCCGGCTTGATCTTGTCCAGTTCTGCGAGTGCTTGCGTCAGGAGCTTCTCGTTGGGCTTTTTCGGGTCTTTGGAGCCATCCTGAACCAGCTTCGCGGCCAGGAGACCAGGAGCAAGAAGATCTACTTTGATGCCCGGTGCCGCTGCATCCACGAGCTTGGTTATCTCACCCTTGGCGGCCTCCTCACGCTTTTCGGGGCCAGCCTGATCTATCGCATCCAGATGGATGATATGGAAGCCGTTATAGCCCTGCCCCTTGGCATCAGCATGGCGCACGAGCTCAGGGGTGGTCTCACCCGCCTTGAGCTTCTCCACGGCGGCTTTAAACTCGGGAACGAGGCCTGCAAGCTCTTCTTTTTTCCACTCGTAGAGCCCACCCTTGTCTTTTGAGCCGGGATCGTCGCTATTGGCCTTGGCGATAGCGGCGAACTTGGTGGGGGTTGCCTTGACCTCGGCGAGAAGTTTCTCGGCCTTGGTCTTAGCAGCGGCCTCCGTGGTCGTCTTGCCATCCCATTTGACCAAGATATGGCGCACTTTGTAGGTTTGCAGGGTCACTTTATCGGCTTGGAGCTTGGTGAGCTTGTCGTTGTAGAGCTTAATCTTAACCGCATCAGGCACAATAAGCTGCTGCTTGAGACTCTCGACACTCACATTGGCTCCCTGCTTGGTAAGCTCGGCGGAGATCTCTTTGTCACTTGCTTTAGGATCGAGGTTGAGCTGCTGCGCGATACTGGCTCGTCCCTGCTTATCCCAGACATCATCAATGCCTTTTTTCAGCTCGTCCTCGCTGACACTGAGCCCGGCTTTCTGGGCCGCCGCGACAAGGGCCTGCTGGGACTTGATTCCTTCAATGGCTTGGAGCCGGTAGCTATCGAGCGCTTCGGCGGGCGGCTTGGGCATTCCGAACATGGCAAACTGCTGCACCTGCTGATCTACCAGGCGATCCAGCATGCGCTGGCTAACATCCACGGTTCCCACTTTGGCGACACTGACCTCTGCCTGCGCCTCTTGACGAGCGCGCGAGGTTGCGGGAGTCCGCCCCATGCTCATGAAGGTGCCTGCCAGCATACTGACAGCAATCACGATACTCACCGGGATCGCGAACTTCTGAATCCGCTGCTTCATTCCCATCAACGACATAGCTTGATCATTCCTTCCAGGCAGGGCCGCGACGATGCCTCGGGGCCATCAGGGTGCTTGTAGTGTGTCTCCAACGCAATCACGCCGGAGAAGCCACTGGTTTTAAGAGCCTCGAACTGGCCCTTGAAGTCAATATCTCCCTCGCCTACCACCACCCACTGCTGCTTGTTGTCTTCGAGCTGCTTGGCATCTTTGACGTGGATGTGCGCGGTGTAGGGCTTGGCGGCCTCCCAGCCCGTGGGGAAAGGCAGCTCGCCCGCGCAGAGTGCATTGCCCGGATCCCAGAGCATCTTGAGTGCGGGAGAGTTTAGCCGCGCCACCATGCGTGCTGTCTCTGCCCCGGTGCCTAAGTAGCACGCGTGCTCGTTCTCCAGGAGCAGCGTCACGCCCGCCGCTTCTGCCACTTTACAAGCAGGCGCGAGTGCCTCGGCGATCTGGTCCTCTATCTGCGGGGTCAGTGGCCCACGCTTCCAGAAGGCAAAGATACGGATGTAGGGCGCGTTGAAGCGCTTGGCCAGCGCGATACTCTTCTCTAGCAGAGGGAGCTGGTCGGCCAGAGTGCGCTCCTGGGCATTGTGCGTAGCCCCCATGGCCTCTTCGGCGCCTCCCAGAGCGCACTTATACAGAGGGGTATCAATACAGGGGACCGTAAAGCCTGCTGCCGCTAGATCCTGCTCAACACGCACGAGTAGCTCTTCATCGGCATCCACAATATACTTGCCGTAGACATTGCGCAGCTCCGCTTCCTTGAGGCCATACTCCGCCATAACGGCGAGGGCGTGGGAGAGGTCCTGCGCAATCTCATCGGTAATCACAGAGAGACGTAACATGCTCTAAGTGTACGGCATTTTCGTCTTACTTGCCTGACTTGCCTGGCTCGTGGCCCAGCGCTTGTGCCTGCTCCAGCAGCGAGATCGCCGTGTCAAACTGCGGCGGATCCATCGTGCCGTAGGCGCTAGAAAGTAGGTAGGTGAGGCCGGCTTCTCGAGGACTCCAGCCAGACAATCGCGGTATCCAGCTTCTTTTTCTGGAGCGCGACCTGGGCACGGATCTTGACCCGCTGTGCCTACGTGAGGAGCTTGGCCTGCTGCAGTTGCCAAGACGAAGTACTCTCCATTGAAACGACCTCCCAAAAAGATTATACTCGCGCGGTGAGCAATCTAGCTTGACAACTCCGTCTCTGCATGCTACAATCTCCCCTGCATCTGCTTGAGGGCGAATAGCTCAGCGGTAGAGCGCCTGTCTTACAAACAGGTGGTCGGGGGTTCAAATCCCTCTTCGCCCATTTGAGAAGATAGCGGTTTGGTAGTTTTGTGGAGGTGTAGCTCAGTCGGTTAGAGCGCTGCCCTGTCAAGGCAGAGGTCGCGGGTTCGAGCCCCGTCATCTCCGTGTGTTTTTCCCAAAACACTTGTGGCCCGTTCGTCTAGGGGTCCAGGATGCCTGGTTCTCAGCCAGGAGATCATGGGTTCGAATCCCATACGGGCTATCAGCCTCCGTATCCTGCGGAGGCTTTTGTTTTTCTGAGTTTCCTCTTCGCGTTTTGCTTGACAGCCCTCGGCTTCCCTCCGATAATGAAGTCGTGGGACATTATGAAGCGCCC